>NZ_DS989904.1:1296853-1385535 GCF_000155595.1 Synechococcus sp. PCC 7335
GATAGCATAGGTAAAGCGATGAGTGCCGCGGTCGGCTGTTGGGTCGGGCCAGATAGAAGATTTGAGAAGGGTGAGGCGAATATGGTTGGAGCTGACATCGAAGCCATGCTTACAGGTGGTGAGGATGCTGATACCGAAGTTTTGATCGCCTATATCCGCCCAGCATAGTGCGGGAACTTCCCACTGTGCTTTTTCTGCTGCGGTTTGGGGAATGGTTTTTCGAGTGATTGCCCCAAAAGGTATTTCATAGGTTGCTACATCGGATGAGACAGTAAGGGGAAAGTTTACTTTTAACAAAACCTGAGTTTCTGCCCAGATGATTCGATTGCTGACAACAAGAAATGGTGTAGCTGCATCAAGTATGTAGTCTTGTTCAATAAGGGAAACCTCTGTCTTGTAGGTAACGCGTATGCACTGTCTAATGGGACCTGTTTCATGCCATTGAACTGAGAATAGTTCAAGGCTATGTAGTGGATGTTCCTCGTAATTTGGAGCGATGTTCCAGGCATCCCAGTAGCCACTTTGGTCACGGAACAGTTGTAGCTGGTTGCCTAAGCTGCTGAAGGCTTCTGTCTGAGTACTCTTTTCTATCAGGCTAGCAATCTGGCCGGTCAGCGAGTCGACGCAAACTCTAAGGAATTCGTTTTCGAGAACGTATTTCGTTAATCTAGGTGAATCGTTAGGCGTATTCGTGGGACGGATCCAATAGCACTGGTAGCCAAGGGACGGGATGTCTGAGGCCAAGAACGAGATCTGGTGTGGTGCTTTTTTATTGGATAGTTCTGGAGCGTTTTGGCTGGGAATGACTTGGTAGTTTGGATCATAAACTATCCAATCGAGCTGTT
Source organism: Synechococcus sp. PCC 7335 (assembly GCF_000155595.1). Lineage (NCBI taxonomy): Bacteria > Bacillati > Cyanobacteriota > Cyanophyceae > Synechococcales > Synechococcaceae > Synechococcus > Synechococcus sp. PCC 7335. Next base: position 1,297,699 of record NZ_DS989904.1, read on the forward strand.
TTTTTTCTGGATCTATCTTTGACAAATCGAAGCTGATAACGGCGTCTCGTGACCAGGTGAGCGGGTTGAAGACAAGGATAGGTTTTGCTTCACGATGCGGTGGAGATGGGAATTGGATGGTAGAGGCGATCGCCTTCAAGCTCTCATCTAAGACGCTTTGTCCGATTTGTTGGACCTGCTGCCAACCGTTGTTCGCCTTTTCAAAAACTTCAGGAATGGAAGTACCAGGTAATATGTCGTGGAACTGATTAAAGAGCAGGATCTTCCAAGCTGCTTCGATGTCGGTTTTTGGATAGGAACAATTGGCTGTGATTTGAGCAATGGTGGCAAATACCTCTGCTTGATAGAGGAGATCTTCGCTCTGACGATTGCTCTGTTTTTGGTCGGCATGAGTGGTATAGCAACCGCGATGAAGCTCAAGGTAGAGATCGGATTCCCAGATAGGTAGGGAGTCTTGACTAGATACTTGATCACTAGGAGATTTGTTGGGGAGTAGAGGCGTCGAGGAATGGGCGAGTGATTCTATATATTGGTTTGGGGTAGTGAAGTTGAGTTCTGGGAAGAAAGGGGACTTTTGCCAGCGCCCGGCTTTTTCTAACATGTCTCTAGTAGGTCCACCGCCGTGATCGCCTAAACCAGGAAGCCATAGCGTGTCTGTTATACCGGTATGGTCCTCCCAGTTTTTGGCGTGAGTAGACATTTTGATAGGATCGATATCGGTGCCGATGGGGGGAAGCATGAGGCTAAGGATGCGACTGCCATCTGGCGACTGCCACCAGAAGAGCGAATGAGGAAAGTCGGTCGTATCGTTCCAAGAAAGTTTGAGAGTAGCGAAGGTTTGGATGCCGCCTTGGGTAAGCAACTGGGGTAGCTGCCAGCAGAATCCGAAAGAATCGGGAAGCCAAGCGATTTTGCTTATTTTGCCGAATTTTTCTTGGCAGTAGCGCTGACCGTAGAGAATTTGGCGAACGATGGATTCTCCACTGATGATGTTAAGTTCCGGTTCGATCCAAAGTCCGGCGTCTATACTCCAACTGCCTTCTTCAACTTTGCTCTGAATCTGTGAAAACAGTTCAGGGCGATTGTGTTCTAGCCATTCAAAGAGAGCAGGGCTGGAATGGGTATAGGTAAGGTCGGGGAAGTCTGCTTGTAGGTTGAGAATAGAGCGAAAGGTGCGTTCGGCAGCTTCCCAAGTGTCGGAGATGGGCCAGAGCCAAGCCATATCAAGATGAGCGTGCCCAACGCACTGGATTTGCCTAGCTTTAAGTTTTAGGCTGTAGTGCTTTAGGTCTCGGCGAAGATCGCTAAGGGATTGTTGAAAAGGATGAACGCTTGCGGGGATAGCAACTTGAGAGGAGAGGGTGTCCCAAAGGTCAAGGGCGGTTTGGTGCGAATGGGATGAAGAGAGAGATAGCGTCGACCAAGGTAGATGAGCGATCGCAGCTTTAATTTCTGGCTGGCTGTCGGGTTCTAGAGTGGCAAGAACAGTCAGTTCGTCGGCAATAAAGCTAGGCTCGGGGGTCGGGTGATGCGGGGGAAGTTCGTAGGTGAGATGTGATCGAACTAATGCGCCATTGTCGTGATTAGGACTAACCAGGCGAACAGCTACTTGAAAGGTCTGCCCTATTTGCACACTTTCACTCAAGCAGAGGCGGGTAAAACACTCAAACAAATCACCTGACTGTACAAGCGCTCCATCAACATAAATTTGGGCATCTTCTGCCCACCACGTCAGTGAGAGTCTAAGGATTAAACCTGAGAGCGGGTATCCCTGTAGGTGAGCCGGGACTTCGATGATTTGATGAAGCCAAAGAATCTGTAGTCCTTTGTCCCAAGCGATGTGCTGACGATCATTTAAAGATGCGAGTGGCCAATGAAGCGCGGTAGCTGTTGCGAAAAGATCTGTAGGAGTGAGCTTATCCTTAGGCGTTTCCAGGAGATATTGCCATTCAGTTTGAATATTCTGAGTGTTGAGCTTTCGGAGGCGATCAAGACTGCTTTGTAAATCAGCTGGGAGAAGGGGAACAAGATCTAGGGCCATGACTTCCGGTAAACTTGGGATAAAGAAGAGGTGGGCGGTGTTGGTATGTCTGGCCCGTATCAAAGCAATATATTACGGTTTTTGATCGGGCAGTACCGTTTAGGCCTTGACCGACACCGCCGAGCTGTAATGAATACGCGATCAACCGTGGCTTTAGGCGTTGAGGTGGGGGCTGTGTTAGCAATGACCCCAGTGTATGCCGTGGCTAGACTGTCTCAGTCAGCTAGGCTGCAGTTGCAACAGTCTATGGTGAAACGACGTTTGCCAACAGCTTTCTCAAAGGCGATCAGCCGATTGGTATCTGCAGGCAGTAGGGGATCATCAGGGAATAAGGAATTGAGACTGTCGTCTCGCTCTCTAGCCTCTACCGACAATGGCATTGAGCATAAGGAAACAGTCAGTTTGACTGAGCAGGCTATGTCTAAGCCTGCTGCAAAGTCCATCTCCAGATTTGTGGCGGCAGTGAGCGTCGTGCGAGCGGCGATAGGCAGGATGGTGCTTGCTGGCGCTGAGGAAAACCTTCATCAGAAAAACGATGAGAATGCGATCGCCCCTACTCCTCAATCTGCTAGTTTCTTTGCGAACAAGGGATCTTCTTATCGAGTCAAAGATAGTTTAGTTCGATCAACGCGTTCATTTTGGGTTGCGTTGCTAGAAGCCGTCGCTAGTTTGAAGAGTCAGTGGAACGCGAGAAAACTGGAGGCTGCCTTTACCACTTTGCCAGATCCTACAAGTAGTGAACTACCAAGCAGTTCTCAATCGAGACAGCTGAGTTTGGATCTGGTGGACGCTGCACAATCTTCTAACCTCCTCACGAACAATGAACTTTCTCATCGAGCTAACGATAGCTTAGTTCGATCAACGCGTTCATTTTGGGTTGCGTTGCTAGAAGCTGTTGCCAGTTTGAAGAGTCAGTGGAACGCGAGAAAGCTGAAGAGTGCTTTTACTGCTCTGCCAGATACTACAGGTAGTGAACTACCAATCAGTTCACAATTGAGACAATTAAGTTTGGACTTTGTGAATTCTGTCCCTTTGCCTCGAGGTGTTACTGGAGGTGAGTTGCGTACTACGCCTAGTTCAGAGATTGATCCGATCGCTGCCACAAATAGATGCATAGATACACGGGTGACCGCGTTTGAATATACTGAGCATCCCTTGGAGACCGCTTTAAAGTGGATTGATCGCATCTTGACATGGGTCGAAAGTCGGTGGAAGCTACTGTCAAAAGCTTGGCATCGGTGGCTCTCAAAAACTTAAGTCATGCCAGCTGAAGATAGGAATTGCCAAAGAAAGAGAAAGGCGCCTGAACAATCAGATGGAATCTTCTCGTTTAAGCGCCTCGTATTAGGTTCAGATTAGGTTGTCCTTATCTGAACTAGATGCGACCGCGTAGCATCTGGGCCATTTCGTTTTGCTTCGGTGAAAGTTCCAAGGCTGTCTCCTCAGTGATCCGCTCGGCTTCGTACAGCGCATATAGCGACTGGTTCATCGTACACATTCCATCGAAGGTACAGTTTGGCAAGATAGCTTCGACTTCATCGAGCTGACCTCGCAAAATATAGTCCTTGATTGCGTCCGTGTTGATCAAGATCTCGTGGAAGGCAGCGCGTTTACCGTCAGTAGTGCGGCACAGCCCTTGAGCAATCACACCAACCAAAGATTCTGCGATCGCCACTCGAATGGGTGCTTGCTGCTCTGGCTCATACATCCCCAAGATCCTCTCTACTGTTTTTACAGCGCTGTTAGTGTGCAACGTGCCAAAAACAAGGTGACCAGTTTGAGCAGCTTTGAGTGCAATTTCGATAGTTTCGCGATCGCGCATCTCCCCTACCAAAATGATGTCAGGATCTTCTCTCAGGGATGCTTTGAGTGCGTTGCCAAATTCGCGCGTATGCACACCAACTTCTCGCTGCTTAATCAATGACTTTTGACTCTGGTGAACAAATTCCACCGGATCTTCAATGGTAATGATGTGCTTTGGCATCTCTTTATTGATGTAGTCAATCATGGCTGCCATCGTTGTTGATTTGCCTGAACCCGTCGGCCCTGTCACCAGTACTAGACCCTTGTGGTAGTGACATATGTCTCTAATGATTGATGGCAAATTGAGCTGCTTTATCGTCAAAATCTCAACTGGAATCAGTCTCATCACAATCGATGGACCCTTCAGACTGTCAAAAATATTGATTCGTACCCGCGAAAAGTCATACTGAGCTGCGCCATCAAAATCAAGGGTTTCTTTAAACTCTTCAATTTGCTCAGGCGTCAGAATCTCTGTCAACCAGCTCTCGAACATCCCTGGTGTTGCTACCGGAAAGTCCGTAATGCTAATTTCGCCTCTGTTTCGATAGCGCGGCACCTCACCTACGCCAACATGAATATCTGAATAGCCCTCGTCAAAAGCCTTACGAACAATCTGCTCTAACGTTGGCCCATCACCCTGTCCCTCTGTCGGCTCTTCTATGGGCGGTGGGGCCGCTCGATGCTCAGCAGCTGGCGTAGCTGCCGTAGGGGGCGACTGAATTCCCTGAGACCCGGGCGCGGATGAACGTTGCGATCGCACGGTCGGCGGCAAATTGGGCGACAGGTTACGTTTAGTCCGTGGTGGCGGTGGTAGCGGTATCGCCGGCCTAGGTGACGGTGACTTTGACGATGGCAACTGACTCATTCGGTTCGCCTCGAGAAAAATGCGGTGAGTGTTTTTGCGTATATTTCCTGACCCTACTGGGCAAAGGCAGATACGCGCCTCCTTAGGTTGCCCAGCTATCCAGGCGTTGCCCAAACAACATCGCATAGATTCTGAAGATTCAAAGCTATACAACCCTTTCCCTCTATTTCTTTGGTGTCTTTAGAGAGACAGTCACTTTCCATAGTCACTTCCTAAAAAGCCTCTTTACCAAGCAAATCCTTACAAGAAGATCAGAGTGTACGGAAAACCCTTCTGCAAGCCCCTAGCTCGTTGTGATACCCTACTAAAGCTCTATTAAATTCACACATCTGGATTTTCGGGTGTTCGGTGGACTCATTTGTCTTGACTGGATGCAGCCAGATGGAGGTTTTAACCCGATAAAGGAAAAGAAAATTCATGCCAGTCGTATCTTTGTCTGACCTATTAGAGTCAGGCGTACATTTTGGCCACCAAACCAGACGTTGGAATCCGAAGATGGACGAATACATCTTCACCTCCCGAAATGGTGTCCATATCATTGATCTTGTTCAAACGGCTACGTTGCTCGAAGAAGCGTATCAATATGTTTTAAAGTCTGCAGAAAGCGGTAAAAGCTTTCTATTCGTGGGAACCAAACGTCAGGCTGCTGGAATCGTTGCGCAAGAAGCTAGCCGATGTGGTTCCTATTACGTCAATCAGCGCTGGTTAGGTGGCATGCTCACCAACTGGAGCACAATCAAAACCCGCGTAGATAGGCTCAAAGACCTAGAGCGAATGGAGCAGTCTGGCGCCCTAGCTATGCGTCCGAAAAAAGAAGGTTCTATGCTTCGCCGCGAGCTAGACAAACTGCAAAAGTACCTAGGTGGTATTAAGACGATGCGTCGGATTCCAGATGCCGTCATTATTGTAGATGTTCGCCGTGAATACAACGCTGTCCAAGAATGCCAGAAGTTGGGTCTGCCGATTATCTCCTTGCTAGACACTAACTGCGACCCAGACGTTGTCGATGTTCCTATTCCTGGTAACGATGATGCGATCCGCGCTATCAAGCTAGTAATCGGTCGATTAGCCGACGCAATATACGAAGGTTCTACTGGTGGCAATACGGCTAGTGGCAGTGGTACGGCTTCTGCTCATGCTGCTGATATCTATGACGGTTATGATGGCGCAGATTACAACGATGAAGGTGAAGAGCTCAATGCGAATGCTGCTGACGAAGCACCTAGTGCCGACAGCTAACCGCTTGCCAACCAGCAAAGGGTAATTGCTTCTTAACTTGAACTGATACAGAAGCGATTACTCTTTGCTTAACGTTTCCTCTACTGAAGGGTGCCTAAGAGATTGTTTGGCACACAAAGGGGCTCAACGACAGCTTCTTGGCTTGGGTAGGGAAACTGATAAGTCATACTTGACAAGCTTACTTAACGATAGAACGGAGGCACGATGGCAGAAATTTCTGCAAAGCAAGTCAAAGCGCTGCGCGATCAAACTGGCGCAGGCATGATGAATTGTAAAAAAGCGCTGAAAGAAAGCGGCGGGGATGTCGAAAAGGCGACTGAATGGCTCAGACAAAAGGGCATTACGTCTGCTGCTAAAAAAGAAAGCAGAGTTGCTTCTGAAGGGCTAGTTCATAGCTACATTCATACGGGTGGTCGAGTAGGTGTCCTAGTTGAGATCAACTGTGAAACAGACTTTGTTGCCCGTCGCGAAGAATTCAAAACGCTAGCACAGGATGTGGCGATGCAGATTGCCGCTTCGCCTAATGTTCAGTATGTCAGGGTTTCCGATATCCCTACGGATTTCGCTGAGAGTGAAAAGGCGATTGAGATGGGTCGTGACGACCTTGGCAATAAGCCAGATAACATCAAAGAAAAGATTGTTCAGGGTCGAATTGATAAGCGTCTTAAGGAACTGTCTTTGGTTGATCAGCCCTTTATCAAAGATCAGAACATCACCGTCGAAGAACTTGTTAAGCAGGCAGTTGCTAAGCTGGGTGAGAATATTCAGATTCGTCGGTTTTCTCGATTTATATTAGGTGAGGGAATCGAGAAAGAAGAAGTGAACTTTGCAGATGAGGTTGCTGCTCAAACTGGCAAGCAGTAGGTCGATTAACTTCCGAATGGTTTCTCGTTAACGGTTTCTCGTTAACCTAGCTGTGCACTTTTGTGTTCAAAATAGCTTGTTAGCTAGCAATTAAGTCGGGTTCTTCCTGAAATGGAGAGTCCGGCTTTTGCTGTTTTGTGCAAACTATCGAATCTGCCAGGTCGGGTAGGATAGTCCTACCGGTTAAAACCCATATAAAACGATAGCTAACTTGACTAGCAACGGCAGGAACCCGCGTCGTCGCCGTACAGCGTTAGAGAATGCTTACCAAGGCAGCGGTAAGAGCACCTCGCTTTGCTAGATCTGTTCGCCTTGTTTGTATAGCTGGTGTCGGATGTATTCCTTTAAAGAGATATCTTAAGTACATTCCCGATTGGAAACTACGCAAACTAATCTACAAGCAACAAGCGGCTCTCTAGTTTCTTTGATTTAGAGAAAATGATTTGAATAGGTTGGACACGTTTGCAAATTAGGCACTATCAACTAAGCGGTGTAGCATTTCAAGATAGGAGAGTAAACGATATTAGTGTTGTGAATGATAGAGATATTGATCGAGTCTTAAGCGATCTAGCGGCAGAATCGCTATGGTATAGCCACGTCTATGAAGTTCGATCAGCTGTGATTAGCTCAGCTGCCGTTATCAGTATGAGTGACGTTTGAGAGAGCATATGGTTAAAGCAAGCAGCCAAATTGAAAAAGAGTTGGGATTGCTCCAGCAGCGTACTGAAGATATGGCGATCGCGCTAGAACCAATCTATGATGGCTATTTGAATGCGCTTGCCGAAGCGAGTAAGCAGCAGCTGATGTCAGCGGCCTATCATCTATGTACGCAGGCATATCCTGATAAATTTCTAACGCTGTCTTGGAAGGAACGCAATGAGCTGCAAAAGGCTTTGCAGATTCTAGCTGCTCAAATTCAGTCTCAGCTTCAGCAACAAAGAGCACGCGCTAAAAAAATGAGTCGCCGTCCACAGCGCAATAGTGGCTTAGAATTCTTGCATCGACTACTAGAGTCTAGATCTTCTAGTGCAATTGTCCATGCACCAGGAGACAGTAGTGACGATCTGTTAGAGAAACTCTCGGAAGTCGCTCAGTTGGATCAGCGCTCAGACAGTCTAGATAGAAGTCTAGATAGATTAGATCGGCGCAAGCGCGATCACTCCTCTAACGTGTCTGACATAGATGAGTCGGAAATCATGGAAGACTGGGAAGATATACCGACTGCTGAAGGAGATGACGAGAGCGACTCAACGCCTAGTGAGAGCCTTTTCATGCAATCTAGTCAACCCGACGCCGACGCCTTTACAGCAGTTGATTTGGAAGATATGGATTTCTCCGACTCAGTAAACTCTGAGTCAGAGGAGAGCTTAGATGACGAAGAACTAGATTTTGAGATGGAGGTGCCTGCCGCTGAGCAGCGCCTAACTATCTCTGATGAAGAAGACCTGCTGACTGCATTAAAAGGACTCGCTAGGCATTCTACGGTAGAAGATTCAACCGGTGACGATGAACAGCCGCTTGCACCAGTTCATCTGTTTAGACAGCAAATGCTGATGGAAAAAGGGATTCGAGATGTGTTTAAGACTATCTCGAATGAAGTCAACGAATTGCTGCAGAAGGCTAAGGTGATGCCTAGCTTTCCGAAGGCCCTGATGGCGGCAGCGACCGATTCCCAAGGAATTGGCGAACCGGTGAATGCGGTGCCGAATGTGGTGATGGTTTCTGTCAGGGTGATGCACGGAGAAGTCGGAGTCAAATCTGATGAAGTGCGTGAGGGTGAGCGAGAGCTACCTGGACCCAAATCTGATAAACGGCGACGGCGATCGCCTTCAAACCAGGCTCGTTCCACGTCTTCCCGCTCCACACCTTCTCGTTCTAAATCTAGTAGAGCCTCTTCCCCTCGTCATCTGGCTCCACACGATATGGTAGAGATTGATACACTACCAGAACTCGCGGTAATCAACCTACAACTCAGTGAAGTGGCCTTTACCGACCCCACGGTCTCTGCTTGGAGGACTCGCCTGCGCAAAGAACTTTCTACCCTCAAGCGATTGGGGACTCGATATACCAAAACGCAGCGATCGCTAGAAACATCTAAGGCTGAGGATGCTTGGCGATCAAGCTGGACAGCTCAAGATAGAGATTAGCCTTGAAATATATCAGCCTTAGAATATCAGCCTTAGATCGATGGAGCCAACAACCACTCAAAAGCTGCAGGCCCAGCCATCAACGCCATCCGATTCGACCCTACCTGACTGGGTACGTCTACAGAAGGCGCTGAGTATAGAGTCGGAGCGAGGATTTAACAACACAAAAGGGCATCAGCAACTATTTAGCGAGTTTCTAGCTAGCAGCCTGCTGAGTGGTTACACTATTTTCTCTGACAATTTTTCCTCTCATCTGAGTAGCGATAAGTGGAAAGAGTTAGCCCGACGGTTTGATAGCTACGCTGAGCTGTCTTTTTCTGCGCGGCAGCATCTAGTCGCTGACACCAGAAGATTTTTGCATCGTGCCAGACAGGCTGCCAATTCCTTACCACTGCTTGCAGAAGGCAACGCTCCCTACACAATCGATACTAAAGGTACTGGCGCTAAAAGTAGCCGAGCTAAGACAGCGACCGAGAGTAAGCGTAAGTCTAGATCGCCTAAGACTACTGATGTTACTGGTCTAGTTAATCGGCCTGATTCCACTCATCCGCTTGATAAACCGCTGACTTATCTCAGAGGGATCGGTGCACACAAAGCCGAGAAGCTAGCAAAGCTAGGGCTGCTGAGCCTGCGAGATGTCCTGTTTTATTATCCGCGTGACTATATTGACTATGCACGTCAAGTCAAAATAAAAGATTTGGTTCCTGGCGAAACGGTCACGCTCGTGGCTACGGTTAAAAAATGCAGCTGCTTCAACAGTCCGCGCAATTCTAAGCTGACGATCTTCGAGATGACGGTGTATGACGCGACCTCTCGGCTGAAGATCAGTCGATTTCTAGCAGGGACTCATTTTCGCTCTAGAGGCTGGCAGGAAAGGCAAAAGCGTCTGTATCCACCGGGTGCGGTTGTGGCTATTTCTGGACTTGTGAAGCAGACGAAGTACGGCATCAATATCGATAGCCCAGAGATTGAAGTATTAGGTGGCCCTGATGAGGCGATCGCCTCGCTAACGGTAGGCCGAGTCGTGCCGGTATACCCGCTCACAGAAGGCGTTGGCGCAGATATTGTTCGCAAGGCTGTGGTGGCGGCTTTGCCGGCTGTGGTGGAACTGCGCGATCCCTTGCCAAGCGCACTGCGGCAAAAGTATGAGCTAGTAGAGCTGGCGGCGGCGATCGCTCATATCCACTTCCCACCGAGTACCGAAGCGCTAGCAGTTGCCCGCCGTCGTCTAGTCTTTGATGAATTCTTCTATCTTCAGCTAGGCCTGCTTCGCCGCCGTGCCGCCCAGCAACAGGCCCAGACTAGCGTCCAGGTGGCCCCGACTGGCCAGCTAATCGAAGCCTTTTACAAAGTCCTTCCCTTTCAATTTACCAATGCTCAGCAGCGTGTCGCTCAAGAAATCCTGAATGATCTGCAAAAGACAGCTCCTATGAACCGGCTAGTTCAAGGTGACGTTGGATCGGGTAAAACCGTTGTCGCTGTCGTCGGCATCTTGGCTGCTATTCAAGCTGGCTATCAGGCAGCGCTCATGGCCCCAACAGAGGTTCTAGCCGAGCAGCATTACCGTAAGCTAGTTGAGTGGTTCAATCTTTTGCATTTACCTGTAGAACTTTTGACTGGCTCGACTAGAGCCGCAAAGCGGCGACAAATTCATAGTGAGCTACTCACCGGAGAATTGCCTGTTCTAGTAGGCACCCACGCACTGATTGAAGATCCCGTTCAATTTCACAACCTGGGTTTAGTCACCATTGACGAACAGCATCGCTTCGGCGTTGCCCAACGCGCTAAGCTCCAGCAGAAAGGGGATAACCCCCATGTGCTGACACTGACAGCTACGCCGATTCCGCGTACCCTGGCATTGACTATCCACGGTGATCTTGATGTTAGCCAAATCGATGAACTGCCGCCGGGAAGAAAAGCAGTTAAGACAACTGTACTTGGCGCCAAAGAACGTTCTGATGCCTACGACTTGATTCGTAGAGAGATCGTTCAGGGTCGTCAGGTTTATATTGTGCTGCCTTTAGTGGAGGAGTCTGAGAAACTCGATTTGCGCTCTGCTATTGAAGAGGGCGATCGCCTGCAAGAAACCATCTTTCCCGATTTTCAAGTGGGATTGCTACATGGGCGAATGAGCTCTGTCGACAAAGACGCTGCGATTAGTGCCTTTCGCGATCAGACGACCCAAATTCTGGTCTCTACCACCGTTGTTGAGGTCGGCGTAGACATTCCTAATGCTACGGTTATGCTAATCGAACATGCCGAGCGGTTTGGCCTTTCACAACTCCATCAGCTACGTGGCCGAGTCGGACGCGGTGGCGATCAGTCTTTTTGCCTACTAATGACCAATAGTAAGAGCGATGTGGCCATGCAGCGGTTGCGGGTGATGGAACAATCGCAAGATGGCTTCTTTATTTCTGAGATGGATATGCGCTTTCGCGGGCCAGGTCAGGTACTAGGCACTCGTCAGTCTGGACTTCCCGACTTTGCGTTAGCTAGCTTAGTAGAAGATCAGGACGTTTTGGAGCTAGCGCGCACTGCTGCTGGTAACGTGTTAGCGCAAGAAAGCGAATCCGGTGATGGACTCACTCGCTGGCCACTGATGGAGAAAGAGCTGGAACGTCGCTATCAGAAGCTAATGGGTGGAGCGATTTTAACCTAGCGCCGCTCTTACGACCTAATGCTTGAGCTAATTCCCAATTGAAAGCCAATTAAGACCGCTCACTTAAATCTCATTGAGCCTACGTAAGAAGTCTGCCTCATCAGGATCACCGCCCTGCTCTGCTAGGTCTGTCTCTGTACTGTAAACAGCATCACGCTCATTCAGCACTTTTTGAGCTGCAAATTGCTTAGCAAAGGCCAACTTCTGCTGGAAAGCAGCGCCCAAACGATTGAGAGTTGTCGCTCTTATCGCTCTTTCTTCATTTCTTTTTTCAATCTTGGCGTTTTGTCTTAGCATCCAGTAGTAGCGAATTAAGGGAAGACCTAGAAACGCTGTACCATAGCCTGCAAGCAGCCAGTAAATAGACTCTACAAAGGCGATGAATTCAATATCAACGGTAGCAGTTTGTAAGAGGTTCCATAGCACAAGCGCTCCTACAAGATTCAGTGCGCCTAGAGCGATCGAGATCATCACCTGATCAGAGGTGGCACTGGTAAATTTTCGCTTAGTTTCTTTGAGATAGGCACTAACAGCTGCTTTTCCCCTTTGCATCGCAGATACTTGTAGCTCTGGGAAGTAGTAGACCATATCGCCAGTTGGGCTCACCTCCGGCTGACCGTTGAAGCGAGTAAGTACAGGCAGCATGTAGTCTTCGTATTCCCGATCTGAGCCTTCGCCTAGATCGTCTAAATAGGGAGTGACTTGTTCGGCAGCGATCGCACCACCATTATTCGTAATCACACTACCAATCGCCTGCCATCGCCGCTCTTCCAAGTCCTCGTTTGGATCACCGTCTCCAAACAAGAAGGAGAAGATTGCTTCTAGGAACGGTAGCTTCTCCCCAGAAGGAGACGAACGACCTCTGCCGCCACTGTAGCTGCCACCATACCGACTAGTGCCTCGATTCGGGTAGCGCCCTCTGCCACGCCCGTATCTGCCGCGCCCGTAGTTAAAGTCGAATAGATAAAAAAAGTTCGTTGGGAAGAATACAAACCCACCCCCTCCTCTGCGATTATCACGGCTGTTACCCCCACCCTGACTGCTCGCTGCGATGACTAAGACAATAATTGCGATCGAAATTATCGCAATCGAAACCATCAGCATGATGCCAAACGAGATGCGAATCACGTAGAACAGTGCGCTCCACACTTTAGACAGTGTTTCTTGAGCGCGCAGTTGCCAGTACTTATTTCGCAGCACACCGCGAAAGTTTCTAGGAAACTCGTAGGCGATCTCTCCCGTCTCTGAGACTTGCATATGTCCTTGCGTCTCAGAAGCTAGCGCTAGTAGTCCTTGCTGCGCTACCTCAACATTTAGTCCCGCCTTGGTCGCAACATCCCCTACCGTCACCCGATAATCGAGAGATTCCACCGCCTGCATGACTTCTTTGTTTAATTCCACGGCCTCAATGCCTCGTATGCTTGTGCTTGCAATTTATTTAGAGTGAGCAAGCGCTGCTTTTATCCATCTACCTAGTATAGAAGTCCTCTCTTCACTCAACAGGTAGGACGAGGTTCGGATCTCTACTAAAATACCGCCGAGTCCATCAAAGGATCAGCGGTATAGAGAGGGTAGATACAGAAACGATGTGCGCGATATACCCTTAAGAAGTCTGTTCCCAAAGAAGTCTGTGCTTACAAGTCTGTGCGATCCATGTAGCCGCGATCCATGTAGCCTCTATCCTTGTATTCCCTATATTAAAGTGAATCTTGTATAGAGATATAGAGGCTACGCGTAGTGTTGTCTTGCGCAAGATACAAACACCATCCAAGCGGAGCAGACTTGTTGCCTAACCTAGAGAGTGTCCCTATAGCCGAGAAGTGCGGCCTAACACCTGGTCTGTGAGCGCGTTAATTTCGCTAGCTAGCTCGCTGCGGTTCGATGCTTTAAGCAGATAGCGATACACAAACCAGCCGCTATATAGCAGGCCGATTAGCTCGAACAAAGGTGCTAGAACGGGCACATCGTTGATTGCTTCTAAAACGGCCAAAGTCAGTTTGATAGAAAGAAACAGACTAAAGAACAGTCCTAGGGCAATTAAGGGGCGCTTGTATTCTTGAAAAAATTCACCGAAGTATTTATCTAGATCGCCGAGCTTGTCTACGACCTGCGCAGTAACTCGCTTGATTTGCTCCATTGTTTCGGCAGACCCAGAGTCGGTGGGAGAACTGCCGCCGATTGAGTCGTTGTTTTCAGTAAAGATAGTACTTTCTGTTTGTGTGTCTGTCGCCATAACTAAGTCTTCCGAGTGAACAACATATGGGCTATATACTCTGCTCCAAAGCCAGTGCTCTAGAGCCATCAGCCTCAGAAAATAAGTGAAGCAGGCCGGCTGGATAAAGTAACAGCAAACCTCAGAAGCTCTGTAAACTACGGAGCAGAGAGGATGAATCAAGGCATCATAATAGCGCCTCTTTTATTAAGTGCCAAATATCCTAAATATTGACTAAGTATCTATTTAGGATATGTGGATCTACTTAAGGTATATCGGTACTGTTACCGATCTGTGTCTGTATCCTGATGGTATATATCCTGACGCATCATATGTCCTAAGACACATATTTTCCAATTGGAAATAAGGGATTGGAGATAAGGGAACAAGACCAAAAATAATCGTACTACCTTTTGTACTATATATTGGTGCTGCTAAACGACTGAGTAGACAAATATTTAGTAGACAAATGTGACGCTTGGTAGGCGATCGCCCATTCATCCCTAGCCGATTCCTTAAAATAGAAAGCACGTATACTAAAGTGCTACAGGAACATCCCATAGAAAAAATCTACGGCGAGCTCAAAGGTCTAAAGTCTAGCCAGCTAAAAGAGCTTCAAAGAATTTATCACCAGCGGTTACCGATAGATCGGGTAACAACGCCGGAGTTCGCGCAGAGATTGGCTGCGGTTAGTACCGATATCAATCAAGCGATCTGTGCGTATGTCGATAGGCGTGGTCATGTCATCCGAGTAGGCGTCGGCAGTCCTCGTAAAACTCAGATTCCGGTTTTAGAGCTGCCTCGCTATGGTGCAGAACGACTGTGCGGCATTCGCTGCATCGCGACACAACTTAAGCTAGAGCCGCCAAGCCACAGTGTGCTGACAGCCATGGCAATCCAGCGGCTAGATGCTATGGCGTTGTTGACTTTGACCGGTACAGGCTTCAAACGTAAGGGTGGCGGAGCGACCGGCTACATTCGTGATGCCTATCTTGCTCATCTAGTGCCTAACCCCAAAGAGCAGTGGGCGGTCTCAGACCCACTTAGCCTTGAAGCGCTAGATCAGCAGGACTTTCTAAATCTTGCTGAAAGTTTAGAAGAGGAGTTTCGGCGAGAATTTATTGCTCAGCAGGTAGACAGCGACCATGATCGCGTTTTGGTGGTCGGTCTACTAACTGAAAAAATGGCAGAGGAGTCATTTAGGAACGGGCTAGCTGAAATTGAACGACTCGTAGAAACAGCGGGTGGTGATGTTTTACAGGTGACTAAGCAGAAGCGATCGCGTCCCCACCCTCAAACGGTCATCGGCGCTGGTAAAGTCGACGAGATTGCCCTTTCTGTGCAAACGCTAGGAGCCAACTTGATCGTCTTCAACCGCGATCTTTCACCCGGCCAAATCCGTAATTTGGAAAAACACGTTGGCGTTCGCGTGGTTGATCGTACTGAACTTATTCTGGATATCTTTGCCCAACGTGCCAAATCGGGAGAAGGTAAGCTACAAGTCGAACTTGCGCAGCTAGAGTATCAACTCCCTAGATTGACTGGGCGTGGTCAGGCGATGTCTAGACTTGGTGGTGGTATCGGGACTAGAGGGCCTGGCGAAACTAAGCTGGAAACCGAACGCCGCGCTATTCAAAAACGCATCACCCGTCTGCAGGCAGAGGTCAACCAGCTTCAGGCTCATAGAACTCGCCTGCGACAGCGGCGGCAGGCTAACTCAGTTCCCTCCGTTGCCATCATCGGCTACACCAATGCTGGTAAATCCACTTTGCTGAATCACCTGACGGAATCAGAGGTTTACGCAGCCGACCAGCTTTTTGCCACGCTAGATCCTACCACCCGCCGCGTTGTTATCAATGACGAAGAGACTCATGAGCTCCAGTCACTTGTGCTCACTGATACCGTAGGCTTTATCCAAGATCTTCCTCCGGCACTGATGGATGCTTTTCGTGCCACATTAGAAGAAGTCACCGAAGCTGATGCATTAATTCATGTGGTCGATGCGTCGCATCATGCTTGGAAAGACCACATTCACTCTGTAATGAAGCTACTGGGTCAAATGCCGATTGCCCCTGGTCCAATTTTGCTGGTGTTTAACAAGCTAGATCAAACTGACACTGACGCTCTAGAGGTCGCAAAAGACGAATATCCTCAGGCCGTTTTTGTCTCAGTTGCCAAGAATCTAGGGATGGATACCCTACGACAGAAAATCCTTCAGCTCGTTCACTATGCGATCACGCACTAAGCGCACAAAGAAAGGAGAAGTCAGCTTTTGGCTTCTCCTTTCTTCCTACTTTGCTTGGGTCGTTGCCTGCTATCTAGGCCTTACCTAGCGTGACAACGCAACTTAAAAGTTAGATCTTAAGCGAACCACTCTTCTACCGCTTCTGCTTTGGTATTAGTGTTACGAGAGAGCGTTTCTCTCTCAAAGTCCATGTGGATAGATCGAGATTGTTCACCGTCTTTAGCAACTGCCACGATAGGATAGCGGATCATGCCGTCTTGAAAGGACATGTGGAAGCGGAAGGTGCCATCAGGCTCTAGCTCAATCTCTTTACCATCGATAGTGACCGTAGCATCAGGCTCAGTCGCCCCATAGACAATGAGCTCCGCATCCGCAATCAGCCAGAATTTACGAGACTTTGCAGGCGGCGCGGAAGGGAACATACCGGCACCAGACATGTTGATTCCAGAGGCTGTAGGGAGCGCCCAAAGCCCCGCTCCAGATGGAAAGACATAGGAGCTAACTGACTGTTCTGGAACTTGATGCATGGAGCCAAAGAGCGAGCCTGCTAGGCGCATCGCTTCTGCGGACTGGGCTTTTGCGAAGATATCGTCGTATAGCGGATTCTCTCCTGTCCGATAACCTGCCTTACCAGCCGCTGTGGCTGCTTTTTGGCTGGGTGAAACCATCTGGGCAACGCTGCGGCCGCGCAGGTCTTGATCCCAGCTAACAGTAACGAACTTATCTTCAATCCAATCAGATGGATAGACAGGTGGAATGCGAACCACAGCTGAGCGTGAGAGCATCAGCCATCGGCCATCGTCACAGATGTAGCCTACTTCGATAGCGTAGTCGCGATCGCTCACTGGAATAGGCAAATACCATTCGCGGGCAATCTCGCCACACTCGTATTGTTGGAGGCTGTGGGGTCTTTGAGTGTTGATGTCGATATCGGTGACATCGTAAAAGCGCAGAGCCAGACGTCTACCACCCTGGTTACGCAGCTCCTGTTTGTGCTCGTTCGGAATATCCCAGTATGCATATGCCCACTGTGGATCACGAGGAAGCAAAACAATTCGGCTTTCCCCATAGCCGTCTGGCAGATCACCTAAGCCGTCATCGACGTTGGCTAGATGTTCCATGCTAAGGTTACGAGTCGCCACGGCTGTCGATGTACTACCCGCAGCTTCAGCGCCACTCGAGAATCTGGCAGCTTCGACAGCGACTTGTCCGGTGATCGGTTCGGTGGTGGTGGTTGGTACGTTACGAACTCCAGCTTCAACCTGCTTTTGCTGGATGGCAGCCACGAGCTCTACTTTTCGCATCCGGCTATATCTAGAAACTTCGTATTCGCTAGCAACTCTACGTAGCTGACGAAGGGTCATTTCTTCTAATGGAATATCAGGAACTGGTGTTGACATGATCATATTAATCCTCATTTTTATCCAAAAGTGATCCCAAAATTAGCAATCGGGGGATCGCTTTTGTTTCAGTAGCTTAATAATAGAGCAAATATTGCTTTGGGGATCGCGGCATCTAACAATATTTTGTCTTGAGAGGCTGTGATCCCTATGTTATGGGATCAGATGGGATCAAAAAGTCATGTATTCATGACATTATATATTGGATATCTCGATGGCATCGGCTATTGAGATACGTTCGAGACCTAGCTCACTTATGATGGTTTGAAATCGATAGTTTGAAATGATTTGGAACTGACAATGAAGGCTGTTAAACACGTGTACGACTGTGGCTAGTTCTGACTCTGACTCTACAGAGAAGGGGGCGCGGAGGGGCCACATTATTGGGCGAATCTTGCCGGGGGCGGTGCAACTGTGGTTGCAGAGCCAGGTGGAACAGGTAGATTCGTTGATGATTGATTTAGAAGGCCGTGATCGCCAGTTGATTTCCGGCTATATTCCTGGCGTCTCTGTTTTTGCTAAGCAGGTTGTCTATAAAGGCTTGCAGCTATCTAAAGTGCAGCTAGCAGCTAAGGAGATTCGGATCAATTTAGGTCAGGTCGTTAGAGGGAAGCCGCTACGGCTGATGAAACAATTTCCGGTGGAGGGACAAGTGTGCCTAAGTGCGGCAGACGTTGCTGCTTCGGCCTCTTCCCCTTTGCTGGCTGCAGGGCTAGCTGACTTTTGGCGATCGCTGATCCAACTCCCAGAGTTCGCTAAGGCCGTGGAGAAGCGCTATGGCATGCGATCGCTCCAGCCGGATACCGAGCTATATACCCCTCGCATTGAATTAGGCAATGGCTGTTTGGCCCTTAGCTTCTATCCATATAGCCAGGGCCAAATTGACAAACAGCCGATTATCTTAGGCGTAGAGCTGTCTGTCGTTTCAAGCCACTTTCTACAGCTAGCATCGCCCCACTGGTTAAGTGATACTGCGATGCTCTCTGATATCACGCAAGGGGAGCCGGTTTCGGCACTCTCTGATTTCTGTTGGAATTTAGGAGAAGACACTCAGCTAACACAGCTAGATTTGCAGACGACTCAGTTAGTTTGCGAAGGTCAATTAACCATAAGACCCTAAGCTTTCTGAAACTTTCTACAGCTTTCTGCTATGGCTGATAATGACTCAGCAGTGGGAGAAGATAAATGACTAGGTAGTAGACCAGTGGTGCAGTAAAGACATAGCTATCTGTTCGATCAAGGATGCCCCCGTGTCCAGGAATCAAGGTACCTGAATCTTTGACGCCAGCATCGCGTTTCATCAGAGATTCGGTGAGATCGCCAAGCAAGCTAGAAATACCGATAATAGTCCCGAGGGCTGTTCCTGTAAGCCACCAAATCGACCAGCCAAGCGACCAGGCGCCGACGATACCGACGCTGACGCTAGCGCCAATGCCAAAGATAGCGCCCTCTACCGTTTTCTTCGGGCTAATACTGGAGAGCGGTGTGCGGCCGAAGGCCCGGCCAAAGGCGTAGGCTCCAATATCTGCGGCCCAGATACAACCAAAGGCAATGAAGGTGATAGTCAGCCCGGTAGGGAGATTGGACCAGCTGAAGATTTTGGGGAAATACCCACCGAAAGGAAGATTGATCGTTGCTTCAGCGCCCAAGTCCCGTAATCGAATCCAGTAGGTAGGTAGATAGCCGCCATAAAAGAGAGCCAGAATGGAGGCCGCAACGTCAGCAATCGTAGCGAACTTAGGTTGGAAGAGAAGATAGAAGCAAATGCAGGTGCCCGCTAGAGCAAGTGTCGCATCCGCAACCGGGGGAGAGATGTGAGCGCTGACTAGCAATATCTGACTGACTATCAGCGTCGTTTTGGCTGCAGGGTTGATACCTTTGGCGCGAACTAGCCCAAAGACTTCTAGCTGCCCAAGATAGACGATGATGCCAAATCCAAAGGTAAAGTACCATCCGCCTAAGATAATCAGGGCGACGGCGATGGCGATCGCGACAATTCCACTGGCAATGCGAACCCACGGCATAGACGTGTTAACTCAGGTGAACGGCAGTCTCACAGGTACGCAGTTGCGAAACGAGAGAGGTATTAATCGAGATTGATTGATCCATATGGATTGATCTATACAGCTAAGTCTAACTTGATTGTTGGGCGTTCTCTGCCTATTCAAGTTTGTCGCCGCTGATAATGAAGATCGGATCGAGGCCTGCGAAGACTTGCCGATTGCCTTTCGTTTCTAAACGGTTGACGTTAGGCTGGGCAACCTCAATGTTACGGACTTGCAACTTGGCGAAGGTCTCGGAGGCAGCATAGAGCGCTTCGAGATTATTTGCGGTAACCACAATCCGACCGTTGTGCGCAAGCTTTTGCCACACGGTTTCGAGTGTCGTTCGAAGGGGTGCGCCTTCAATCAAGATGCAGTTGGGCTGGTCTTTGATGTGATGGAGGCATTCGGGGGCATTGCCAGATATGACTTCTATGTTGGTAATCGCAAAGCGATCGCAGTTTGTTTTAATGAGTTTGGCAACTTCTTCATCTCGTTCGACTGCCGTCATGGTTCCTTTTGGACATAGCAGAGCCGCTTCGATGGCAATCGTTCCTGTCCCCGCACCAATATCCCAGAGATAAGCATCAGGCTTTAGTCTCAAGTAGCCAATCACTAGCAGGCGAACTTCTCGCTTTGTCAGGGGAATGCCAGGAAGCTGCTGAAATAGCTGGTCGGGAATGCCGGGGGTGACGTAGGGCCAGAGTTCAGACATACGAGATGGCAAGCGAAGGGTTGGCTGAATGGTAGCAGATTAGCTGAGTTAGTCTGTGATGGTCAGCAGGGTTGCAAGCGTTGGATCGCTATTACCGGTGACAATGCCGCCTGCTTTATGGGTGGCCTGAAGGTAGTCAATCGCGCTAGCAGTAATGGTTTCGCCAGGTAGGAGTACAGGAATGCCAGGCGGATAAGTCGTAATGGTTTCGGCGCAGGTTTGGCCAATGGCTTTTTTTAGGGGAAGCGGCGCTCTAGGTGCAAAAAACGCTTGGCGTGGGCTGAGCGGGGAAATGGAGATGTGAGAACGGGGGAAGTCGATCTTGATTTGGTCGGGTGCAGACGAGCGGTGCGGATGTTCGCTCAGTTTTGCCAGCCCTTTAACGAGTTGATGGATATCCGACCGGGTGTTCCCTAGCGAGATGATGAAGGTAAGGGTATGAAGGGTCGGTAGTTCGCAGGTGATGTCGCATTCTGTATGGAGGAATTCGTCGGCATCGAAGCCAGTGATGCCTAAGGAAGAAACGTTTAGACTGAGGCGGGTGCGATCATCTGAATCGAGAACTTTCAATTTAGACAACTGTTGAACTGCTTGGCGAGCCTGGTTTGCTATCCCTAGCGTCTTGGACATCAGGGTCTCGCCAGCTGTAGCCATCTGATAGCGAGCAGCGTCTAGAGATCCTAATAGTAGATAGCTAGGACTAGTGGACTGGGTGAGCTGTAAGGATTGGGAAAGACGAGTTCTATTGATGCGATCGCCCTGAAGATGCAGCATTGACGCCTGCGTGAAAGCGCTGAGAACTTTGTGTGTGGATTGAATAGCGATATCAGCGCCTGCCGATAGGGCACAGGCGGGTAAGTCAGGGTGAAAGGCAAAATGGGCCCCATGAGCTTCGTCGACGATTAAAGGGACCCTATGGCTATGAGCTATCTGCGCGATGATGCTCAGGTTCGAACAAATGCCCTGATAGGTTGGCGAGACCACTAAAACAGCTTTAGCATCGGGGTGCTCAGCTAGCGCTGCTTCAATCTTGTCCGGTGAGATATCTAGCGAAATATCCCATTCGGGGCTGTAAGTCGGCTGTATGAAGACAGGTACTGCGCCGGATAGAATCAGGCCAGAGACTGCAGAGCTATGAACGTTACGCGGCAAGACCAGTTTGTCGCTAGGGCCACAGGTAGCAAGAATAGCGGCTTCGACGCCGCAGGTTGACCCATTGGCTATAAACCACGTCTGCTCTGCGCCAAAGGCGGCAGCGGCGAGCTGTTGAGCCTGGAGAATGACGCCTTCAGGAGCGAAAAGATTGTCTAGCTCGGGCAGCTCGGGCAGATCAGCCCGGAAGACTGTCTTGCCAAAGAGCTGTTTGTGTCGGTGAGTAATCCCTTGACCGCGTTTGTGTCCGGGAGTGTAGAAGGCTGCATTTTCTCGATTGGCGCAGTGCTGCAAAGCATCGACTAACGGCACGGTAGATTGATCTAGCCGATCATGCAGTCGCCCTGCATCATTCACTATTCACCTTCTATCACTGGGTCACAACGAACTTCAATCGTGAAGCCATCTGGGTCGTAGAAGTAGATGCCTTTGCCCGTCGGTCGAATGATCGGGCCTTTGAATTCTATT
This sequence comes from Synechococcus sp. PCC 7335, assembly GCF_000155595.1. Taxonomy (NCBI): domain Bacteria; kingdom Bacillati; phylum Cyanobacteriota; class Cyanophyceae; order Synechococcales; family Synechococcaceae; genus Synechococcus; species Synechococcus sp. PCC 7335. The sequence goes on from NZ_DS989904.1 coordinate 1,319,551, forward strand.
TGGGCGGCGGTAAGACAGGCGATCGCGTTCTCCATCTGGTTAGGCGCAATATCAAAGGCAAGATGATCGGCGCGAGTAAACCCTTTCGTTGGGTCAGGATCAGCAGGGCTAAATTCAGGTTCCCAAAAGAGATCGAGGATAGTGCCATCGGGCGTCCTGAAGTTGGTAACTTTGCCTTCAGCGACCAGCTGAACTAGGGTTTTCGGGACTTCATTCCCCACTAGCTTGTGCAAACCAAGAACGTTGCCATAGAAATGGCAGGAGGCCTGCATATCTTTGACGTTAAGCGCGATGTGGTGAACACCGCGCAGCATGCCAGGATTTAGAACTGGGGCAGGGGTAGTTGCGATGTCCAAAGTATCAATAGCCATAAGCAAACAGTCTGTAGAGAAGGCAGAGAAGTCTCAAAAGAACGTATGAGAGAAGTTGATGCTTGAAGCTCGATTGCGCTTATAGCGCTAGGTTTAACGACCAAGGATTTCTAGTAATAATAATAGAAGCTTTATATTGGTTTATCACCACATCCTAGCTCCTATAGCAAGTGCCACTATGAAAAGTCTGTTTTTAGACCGCCTAAAGAGCCCTGAACGCCCTGTCTTAGTGTTCGATGGTGCGATGGGAACCTCACTGCAAATGCAGGGGCTGACAGCGGCAGACTTTGGCGGACCTGAATACGAAGGCTGCAATGAATATCTAGTCGAGACCAAGCCGGAAGCTGTCGATAAAGTACATCGCGGCTTTTTGGCTGTCGGTGCGGATGTGATTGAAACTGACACCTTCGGTGGAACGGCGCTGGTCTTAGCAGAATACGACTTAGCTGATAAAGCTTACGAGCTGAACAAAAAAGCTGCTGAGATAGCTAGAAAGGCTGCGGACGAGTATTCTACGCCGGGAAAGCCTCGCTTCGTGGCGGGTTCGATTGGGCCAGGGACGAAGCTGCCAACGTTGGGCCATGTGGATTTCGACACGCTGAAGGATGCTTATCTAGAGCAGGTGGAAGGGCTTTACGACGGTGGCGTCGACCTGATGCTGGTGGAGACTTGTCAGGATGTTTTGCAGGTGAAGGCGGCACTGATTGCAATCGAAGAGATTTTTGAGAAGAAGGGCGATCGCCTGCCGCTGATGGTTTCGGTCACGGTAGAACAGCAGGGCACGATGCTAGTTGGCTCTGAGATCGGCGCAGCGCTGACCATCCTAGAGCCCTTTGGCATTGATATTTTGGGCTTGAACTGTGCCACGGGCCCAGCCGAGATGAAGGAGCACATTAAGTATCTGTCGGAGAATTCGCCTTTTATTATTTCCTGTGTGCCGAATGCGGGCTTGCCGGAGAACGTTGGCGGTCAAGCCCACTATCGCCTGACGCCAATGGAACTACGGATGGCGTTGATGCATTTTGTCGAAGATTTGGGCGTGCAGATCATTGGCGGCTGCTGTGGCACGCGGCCCGATCATATCGAACAGCTTGCCGATCTCTCGAAAGACCTGACGCCGAAGCCAAGGCCGATTGGGGAAAGAGGCGAACTGCCCCCTTACGGCGAGCTACCTTACATGCCGGCGGCGGCTTCTATCTACAGCCCACAGCCCTATGAACAGGACAATTCATTTTTGATCGTGGGCGAGCGGTTGAACGCCAGCGGCTCGAAAAAGTGCCGCGAGATGCTCAACGCGGAAGATTGGGATGGACTTGTCGCGTTAGCAAAGTCTCAGATTAAAGAGGGCGCTCATGTCTTGGATGTGAACGTGGACTATGTGGGGCGCGATGGTGAGCGCGATATGCGAGAGCTGGTGTCTCGGCTGGTGACGAATGCAACGCTGCCGCTGATGCTGGACTCGACTGAGTGGGAAAAGATGGAAGCGGGCCTGAAGGTGGCGGGCGGCAAGTGCATCTTGAACTCGACTAACTATGAAGATGGCAACGAGCGCTTCTTTAAGGTGTTGGAGCTGGCAAAGCGCTACGGGGCAGGCGTAGTGATTGGCTGCATTGATGAAGATGGGATGGCGCGGACGGCCCAGAAAAAGTTTGCGATCGCCCAAAGAGCCTACCGAGATGCGGTGGAATACGGTTTCCCCCCCTACGAGCTGTTCTTTGACACCCTGGTGCTGCCGATTTCGACCGGCATTGAAGAAGACCGGGTGAATGCCAAAGAGACCATCGCCGCGATTGAGATGATTCGCGACAACCTGCCCGGCTGTCACATTATGCTCGGCGTTTCTAACGCCTCATTTGGTTTGAACCCAGCGGCGCGGGTTGTCTTGAACTCAATGTTTCTGTCTGAAGCTATGAAGGTGGGTATGGACGGTGCGATCGTCAGCGCCAGCAAAATCTTACCGCTATCCAAGATTGAACCGGAGCATCAAAAGATCTGCCTGGACTTAATCTACGATCGCCGTGAATTTGACGGTGATGTGTGTACCTATGATCCGCTCGGCGAGCTGACGACTGCCTTTACAGGCAAAAGCTCCAAGCAGCTACGTACCACCTTGAGTGAAGATCTGCCGCTAGAAGAGAAGCTAAAGCGCCACATCATCGATGGTGAGCGGATTGGTTTAGAAGATCAGCTTGCGAAAGCCTTGGAGCAGTATCCGCCGTTAGAGATTGTCAATACCTTTTTGCTAGACGGGATGAAGGTCGTTGGCGAGCTGTTTGGCTCCGGGCAAATGCAGCTACCGTTTGTGCTGCAGTCGGCGCAGACGATGAAGGCAGCAGTGGCCTACCTAGAGCCATTCATGGATAAGGAAGACTCCGATACGAGTGGTAAGGGCACGGTGGTGATCGCCACGGTAAAAGGCGACGTGCATGATATTGGCAAGAACCTGGTAGACATTATTTTGTCTAACAACGGTTACCGAGTCGTGAATATTGGTATTAAGCAGCCAGTAGACAACATTATCTCGGCCTACAAAGAGCATCAGGCAGACTGCATTGCGATGAGCGGCCTGCTGGTGAAATCGACGGCCTTTATGAAAGAGAATCTGAAGACCTTTAACGAGCATGGTATTGAAGTGCCCGTGATTCTAGGCGGAGCAGCGCTGACGCCAAAGTTTGTAAATGAGGACTGTCAGAACACCTACAACGGTCAGGTAATCTACGGTAAAGATGCCTTTGCAGATTTGCACTTTATGGACGCGCTGATGCCCGCAAAGAAGGCTAACCAGTGGGACAACTTGAAGGGTTTCGCGAGCGATCATCCGATGAGCCAAGTGGCTAAGAAAGTCGCTATCAATCACGCTACTGAGCCAGAAGAAGTTTCTAATCTGCCAATAGTTATCGACACGCGCCGCTCTGACGATGTAGCCGTGGATATCGACCGGCCTCAGCCACCTTTTTGGGGCCCGAAGCAGCTTGGCCCTGAAGATATTCCGCTAGAAGATCTGTTTGATTATTTAGACATGCAGGCGCTGGTGGCAGGGCAGTGGCAGTTCCGCAAGCCAAAAGGCCAGTCCCGCGAAGAATATGATGCCTTTCTTGCGGAAAAGGTAGATCCGATTTTGGCTGAATGGAAACAGCGAATAGTAGAAGAAAAGCTGCTAGAGCCGAAGCTGATGTATGGCTATTTTCCCTGCTTGGCTGAGGGGAATACGCTGTATGTCTATGATTGGCAGGCGGCACAAAAAGGAGAACCTAGTGAACCTGTGACTTCGTTTGAGTTTCCGCGTCAGCGCTCAATGCGGCGGCTATGTATCGCGGACTTCTTTTTGCCAAAAGATAAAGCGAAGCCAGGGGAGTACGACGTGTTTCCAATGCAGGCGGTGACGATGGGCGATATTGCCACTGAGTATGCAGCCAAGCTATTTGCGGCAGATGACTATACAAACTATCTCTATTATCACGGTCTGGCTGTGCAGATGGCGGAGGCGCTAGCGGAGTGGGCCCACCAGAGGATTCGGATCGAGCTGGGCTATGGTGACCAGGAGCCGGAGGGAATTCGGAATATTTTGGCGCAGCGCTATCAGGGGTCGCGCTATAGCTTTGGCTATCCAGCCTGTCCCAATATGCAAGATCAGCCGAAGCAGCTCAATCTGTTAGAAGTAGAGAAGATTGGCATGCATATGGATGAGAGTGAGCAGCTCTATCCAGAGCAGTCGACGACGGCGATTGTGGCATATCACGAGGCGGCGAAGTATTTTAGTGCGTAACATTTTAGTGCGTAACTTCGACTGCGCTTAGTCACCCGGCTAAGAACAGTCTCCTATATCCTAGGTCACGTTGACTGAACCGATGAAATCACCAGCCAGCGTCTGATTGCTCATGAACGTACTGAGCGATCGCACTAATCTCGTCTGCACTCAACTTCTCTGCATAGGCAGGCATGATACCTTTTCCTTGAGTGACGATGGACACGATCGCGCTGATGTCCCCATAGCCATTGCGTTTCATCGCCCGCTGCTTTAGGTTCTTTCCCCGGCGGATGATATTGCCGCCATTGGCATGGCAAGCAGCGCAGTTTTCTGTGAATAAGACTGCGCCAGTAACTGCAGTGGGCCCAGGTGCAGTAGCAGCAGCGGTAGTAGTGGTAGGGGATGCAAGGGTTGGCGGTGCGATCGCTAGCCAAAAAAGCAATCCGCTCATCACAGCAAGCGAACGGCAGCTTCTTAAAGGAGGTAGCGTACAGTCGGTTCGGCGAGCTTTGCATCGAGCATGTCTAGTTTGAATGGCAGATAAGTAGACCAAACAAGCATTCGTAAGATAGGCGCGAACAAAGTTCAAAAACACAGCCACGGTAAAATCTCTACAAACGAGTAGTTCTGTACCTACTCTGGCGTATGACAGCCGAGGTCAAACGCGGACTTATGATAGATTATTAGAAATGATGCTAAGAAATATTTATAAAAGTCAGCAAATATTAATAAAGATGGCTAGGCACTCCTGTAGATATAAAACGTAGGTCAGTTAGTAACTATACAAACACCCAGTTAGTAACTATATAAACATCAGGTTGACTCTTCTCAAGCGTGCCTAAGGAGATCAGCCACATATCCTTGACAATCGCTAAATAAAGCAACCCTTTTGCCTGCACAATTTCTCCTTGGCGTTTTCGTTCCTGCTGCATCTCTGGCTGAACCCCTGCAGCAACTGCTCGCTCAGCAACAATTTGTGGTCAGTTGGAGTCAGTCTGCCTCGGAGTTTGAAGAGTGGGTTGTCAGCAATCGCCATCGCATTGACTGCTTGATCATTCAATCAGCTGAGGAGTCTCTTCAAGTACTATTGCACCTAAAGGAGAAAGATATCTTGCTCCCTGCGGTAGCGTTGTACAGCTCAAAAGCGCCATCCACTCATAGTGAACTATCTGATAGCGCCGTCTTTTTGCAAGGACAACGAACATATCATCAGGCTGTTGTTGCCTCTGATATTCGCAACCTAGGTGCTGTGGATGACGCAATCTATCAGGCAGTAGATTCTTATCTACAGCTGCCTACTGAAGTGAATGCAGACGATTTAGACCAGGTCGCTATAGGCTCAGCTGAATCAGCTGTCTCTCACGATAGAGATAAGCGGTTGTTCTTGCTGAGTCTACAGCAGCAGCGTCTGACAGAAAAACTAAAGGAAAGGTTAGGCTACGTAGGGGTGTATTACAAGCGCAATCGACAAAACTTTCTACGCCACATGAACACGAGAGAGCGTGAAGAATTTGTTGATAAGCTGCGTCAGGACTATCGGCGAATCGTTCTAAATTACTTTGCTGATGATGAATCAATCAATCAGAAGATAGATGATTTCGTCAACGTTGCTTTCTTTGCAGATATGTCTGTGCCTAAGCTTGTAGAGATACACATGGAGCTAATAGAAGATTTCTCCAAACAGCTCAAACTTGAAGGGCGTAGTGATGAAGTGCTAATCGACTATCGGTTAACGCTAATTGATGTAATCGCCCACCTGTGCGAAATGTATCGACGCTCTATCCCACGTGAACCGTAGCGATCGCCTAACCTACCGCACTATAAAATTACACTAAGATTAAAATCACACTTAAGATACTGTCAGAGATAGCTGGTCTTCATTTGTTCAGCTTGTTCAGCGTCCGAACAATTGATATGTGCATTGATATGTGCTTTTTTATCTTTTGCAACTCTTTTAAAGTTCCCGTTTAAGATAGGGCAATTAATACTATTTCCCCAGTGAAATCCACTTCATCACCCACCTCATCTTAGAGACCTCATGAGTGCCTCGAAGCCGACTTATATTCTCAAGCTCTATATAGATGGGAACACACCTAGCTCTAAGAAAGCACTCATGACGTTGAAAACCATTTTGGAAGAAAGCTGCAGCGGTATATATGCCCTAAAGGTGATCGATGTCAAAGAGAGCCCACAGCTAGCAGAAGAAGACAAGATTATGGCGACACCAACGCTCTCTAAAGTTCTACCGCCACCCGTACGCAAAATCATTGGCGATCTCTCAGATCGCAAAAAAGTTTTGATTGGTCTCGATCTTCTCTATGATGAGATCAGTGAACATATACACAACTAAGGAACTCTATAGGATTTCCCAACACTTCTTTTAATATTTCCTGCGAAGAATGTCCCGGTTTAGAAAAACAAATATGAACTCTTCGTATTCATCTTCGTCTTCATCTGATCAAAAGGCACAGACTCGTCTCAAGGGCGTGCAAAAGATTCGCACTATGATTGAGGGGTTCGATGATATCAGCCACGGTGGATTGCCTGTTGGTCGCTCTACTTTGGTCAGTGGGACTTCTGGAACAGGCAAAACGTTGCTAGCTGTCCAGTTTTTGTATCACGGTGTTACCTATTTTAATGAGCCAGGGATATTCGTCACATTCGAAGAGTCTCCAGAAGATATTGTGACGAATGCCTACAGTTTTGGTTGGGATTTAAAGTCCTTGATCAAGAGCGGTAAGTTGTTCATTTTGGACGCTTGCCCTGATCCTGAAGGGCAGGAGGTTGTGGGTAACTTTGATCTCTCCGCTTTAATCGAGCGAATTCAGTACGCTATCCGTAAGTACAAGGCAAGGCGAATTTCGATTGATTCGGTGACAGCTGTATTTCAGCAGTATGATGCGGCGGAGGTGGTTCGTAGAGAGATCTTTCGGCTGGTAGCGAGGCTGAAGCAAATGAATGTAACTACTCTAATGACGACAGAGCGAGTGGATGAGTATGGTCCGGTGGCTCGGTTTGGGGTAGAAGAATTTGTCTCGGATAATGTCGTGATCGTGCGTAATGCCCTAGAAGGAGAGCGCAGACGGCGAACGGTAGAAATTTTGAAGCTGCGTGGGACAACTCATATGAAGGGAGAGTATCCATTTACGATCACAGATGGCGGGGTCAGTATCTTCCCACTAGGAGCGATGAGATTGACTCAGCGATCGTCAAATGTGCGGGTGTCTTCCGGGGTGAAAACGCTCGATGAGATGTGCGGCGGCGGCTTTTTTCGCGATTCAATTATTCTAGCGACGGGGGCAACGGGTACTGGTAAAACACTGCTAGTCAGCAACTTTTTAGCGAACGCTTGTGAGAATGGTGAGCGCGCGATTTTGTTTGCCTATGAAGAGTCTAGATCGCAGCTTGCTAGAAATGCTTCTTCTTGGGGAATTGACTTAGAAGTGCTAGAACGACAAGGGCTGCTGAAAATTATCTGCGCGTATCCAGAGTCGGCGGGCTTGGAAGATCATTTGCAGATTATTAAGTCGCAGATTGCGGAGTTTCGTCCGTCTAGAATCGCGATTGATTCGCTCTCGGCCCTAGATCGCGGCGTGAGTAACAACGCGTTTCGCCAGTTTGTGATTGGGGTAACGGGCTTTGCCAAGCAAGAAGAGATTACGGGCTTTTTTACGAATACGACAGAGCAGTTTATGGGCTCTCATTCGATTACCGATTCGCACATCTCTACGATCACAGACACGATCTTGATGCTGCAATACGTAGAGGTTCGTGGCGAGATGTCAAGGGCAATCAATGTCTTCAAGATGCGCGGATCCTGGCACGATAAAGCCATCCGTGAATATATCATCAATGAAGATGGTCCGCAGATTCAAGAGTCATTCCGTAATCTAGAAGGCATTATTAGTGGCTCGGCCCGCCGAATTCCTTCTAGGGAAAAGAACGAGCTGGCAAGGATTGTCAGTGCCGTTCGCAGCGATGATGACTAGCAGCGGACTAACAACGACTGGAAAAGGACGACTAAAACGAACGGAGTCGACGAACATGGAGGGATTCGAACCCCCGACCCTCAGAACCGGAATCTGATGCTCTATCCAACTGAGCTACATGTCCATAGGGATAAGCCTGAGCAAACCCCTAAGGCTAAATTCTAGCACCTCTTCTCCAGCCAAAACGACAAGCCTCCCTAAAAACGCGGCCAAGTAGTTACTGACTGTTACTAACAATACGTTCTCCTGCGGCTGAATGATTTAATGAAAAGCATACTTTAGGGGGTCTGCTACCAAGCGGTGAGTGAGGGTCATGAGACGTAGACGCATATTGGGCTATGGTGCTAGTACTGTAGGAACGGCTGCTCTAGCTGCCTGCACTCAGCAGCAGGGTGGAGGGGCTGTTAGTGGCGATCTGCCTCGGGTGCAGTGGCGGATGGCGACAAGCTGGCCGCAGTCTTTGGATACAATCTATGGCGGTGCGCAGACAGTATGCGATCGCGTCTCTGCGCTGACTGATGGCCGTTTCACCATAGATCCGTTTGCGGCTGGTGAAATTGTTCCTGGTTTGCAAGTCCTCGATGCGGTTCAAGAAGGGACTGTAGAATGTGGACATAGCGCGGCCTATTACTATGTGGGTAAAAACGAGGCCTTAGCTTTTGGCACGACAGTTCCCTTTGGGCTAAACGCACAGCAGCAAAATGCCTGGTTCTACCACGGGGGGGGATTAGACAAAATTAACGAGCTGTATGCCGACTTCAATGTAATTAGCTTTCCTGCGGGCAACACAGGGGTGCAAATGGGCGGCTGGTTTAAAAACAACGTCCAAACCATCAGTGACCTGAACGGGCTGAAAATGCGGATTCCTGGATTCGGCGGTAAGGTAATGGCTGAGCTAGGTGTGAACGTACAGGTGTTACCTGGTGGTGAGATTTTTCTGGCTTTAGAACGGGGCGCAATTGACGCAGCTGAATTTGTCGGTCCCTATGATGACGAAAAGTTGGGACTGAACGAAGCGGCGACTTACTACTATTACCCTGGTTGGTGGGAACCTGGAGCAACGTTAGATACGACAGTCAACTTGGATGCTTGGAATACGCTACCTGCTGAGTATCAAGAGGTCTTTAAGACAGCTGCCTACGAATCGAACATCAACATGCTAGCCAAATATGATGCGCTCAACGGCGCTGCATTAGAGAGTTTGGTTGCTAAAGGAGCACAGTTAACTCCCTACAGCGATGAGATCTTGACAGCAGCTAGTGAAGCCTCTACCGCGCTATTAGAAGAAAGCGCTAGTAACGATGCTACTTTCAAAGACGTGTACGATAGTTGGAGCCAGTTCCGCGATTCTGTTCGAGGTTGGAACAAAGTCAATGAGCTAGGCTTTGCTCAGTTCGTAAACAAGTAACGACCAGTAACGGTACAGCATTTCCTGAGTTGCTTGAGGTTAACTCTGTTGATAGTTTGACAATGTTGTCACTAAAGCTAGCAGAGTGGCAAGATCCAGGCTATTTCACAAATAAAAATCGTCTGCTGATAGAGGGACTTCTCTATCTTGTCTCTCCGTCTGCGAACTTTGGGTAGGCGCTGTGTCAAGGGCAAGCATGTCGAGGATATTCTGATCGTTTCTAGAACTGAGCACGCTTTGTTGCAACGTATTCCAAATAGGCGCGACAGCAAGCAGGAGCTGACGTCCTTTTGGAGTCACGCTTAGTAGCTGGGTCCGGCTGTCCTTGCCAGAAGCGATCTGCAGCCAGTTCTTTTTCGCCATCCGATCGATAGTGCGGCTGACGGTGGATTTTTCCATGCCGAGAGCTTGTCCAAGCTGGCCCGGCTGAATCTGTTTTTCACTGACGATAACAGCAAGAATGTTGAGTTGATTGATCGTTAGCCCGTAGGGTCTTAGCGCTTCGTCGTAGAGCCGAGTAAGGGTGCGGTTGACTTGTCTAAGTCTTCTTGCAACACAATCGTGAGACATCTGCTGGGCGATTTCTCTGACTGTTTTCTTGGCTGTTTCTGCGGTAGGGTCAAGGGTCATATCTTCAACCGTATTGATAGAAACATCACTGGCACCTGTGAATGTAGAAACCATCGTAACCATCGGTTGAAAGCCAGTAGATACGGCGGTTTGTCAGCTGTTCGGTTGAATATACAACCTGGAGGCTATTTTGACTAGGGAAGAATGCTCGTTGACTAGATATCTGACTACTAAACTGGGTGCTGGAAGTGCAGATCTGTTGGATATGTGTCTATCAGTGATGAACTAGTCAGGGGCAGAGCTACTATACAAAGCTATTGACTGAGAGAGGGTAGCCAACTCACGAGCTGTGGAAAGGCAATGATAGCGACTAGCACCAGTAGCTGAAGAATAATGAAAGGAACAACACCGCGATAGATATTATTCGTGGTTATTTCTTTTGGAGCGATCCCACGTAGGTAAAATAGTGCAAATCCAAAAGGCGGTGTAAGGAAGGAGGTTTGCATATTCGCACCAATAATCACCCCGTACCATACTAGATCGATGCCAAGCTGCTGGGCGATTGGCGCGAACAGCGGCACCACGATAAAGGCAATCTCAAAGAAGTCAATAAAGAAGCCAAGAATAAAGATTGTTGCCATGCTGACAATCAAAAAACCGATGTTGCCACCTGGTAGATTGATCAGAACATCGGCGATTAGTCGGTCTCCGCGTAAACCTCTAAACACCAGACTAAACGCAGTCGATCCCAACAGGATAAAGATAACCATGCTGGTAGTCCGAAGGGTTTGATCACAGACTTCTCTGATTCCTTTTAACCGGAGCTGACCTTTCGCAGCGGCTAAGATCATTGCGCCAAAACAGCCCAATGCGCCTGCTTCAGTAGGGGTCGCAACGCCAAAGAAGATACTACCGAGTACAAGTAAGATTAGAGCTAACGGTGGCACCATTACTTTGATGATTTTGGAGACAAGGGCCCGACCACGAATGTCAATAAGTGCCACAGGTAGCGCGGGCGCCAGATTCGGGCGGATGAAGGCGATCGCCAAGACATGCACAACAAACGCGCCTGCCATCATCAATCCTGGAATGACCGATCCTAGAAACAAATCTCCAACCGAAATTCCTAGCTGGTCAGCTAGAACCACTAGAACAATACTAGGCGGAATAATTTGACCTAATGTTCCAGAGGCTGCAATCACACCGCTAGCGAGGTCTTTGTTGTATCCGTAGCGCAACATTGTTGGTAAAGAGATCAGTCCCATCGTCACCACAGTAGCTGCGACCACGCCTGTTGTAGCCGCTAGCAGCGCACCAACGACGACAACGGCTACGGCTAGGCCGCCACGGATTCGACCAAATAGCGCCCCCATTGTTTCTAGCAAATCTTCTGCTATGCCAGATTTTTCAAGCATTCCACCCATAAAGATGAAGTAGGGAATTGCGAGCAGCGTAAAGTTGTTCATGATGCCAAAGATTCTCTGTGGCATGGCCGTCAGAAAAATGGGATCAAACACGCCTAGCACAATGCCGATAATGCCAAAGAGGATGGCTACGCCCCCCAGCGAAAAAGCGACTGGATAGCCAAGGGAGAGAAGCGCAAGTGCGCCTGCAAACATAGCTGGCCCAAGCCAGTCAGTAATCATCGATTCTCTCCACTAGACGGCTGCTCTTCTGTTGTTTGTTCTTCTAACCGCTGCTTTAATATGGGTTCTATGGAAGGATTCTGAATGATGGCCCAGTTTTTAATTGCTTCAGAGATGCCTTGTAGTATGAGTAGAACAAAGCAAACGAGAATCATCGTTTTGATTGGGTAGCGCAGCAGGCCGCCTGGATCAGGCGAGGTTTCGCGGACCGCCCAGGATTTAGAGACTGCGCCCCAGGAAAAGTAGAGAACTAGTATGGAGAAGGGGATAAGAAAGAAGAGAGTGCCGATCAGATCGGCGATCGCCTTCTGCTTTCGATTGAACCGCGCATAAAATACGTCAACCCGCACATGCTCATTATGCTGCAAGGTATAAGCCGCGCCTAGCAAAAAGACTAGATCAAACAGATACCACTGCGTTTCGATTAGGCCGTTGGAACTGAGATTTTGCCCAATAGCATTACCCACATAGCGGCCTAGTACGTTCCACACACCAACACCAATCATCACTAGCACCAGCCAATAGGTGAGCCTGCCAATAGCGTTAATAAAACGGTCGATTCTGTGAGCAACCTGAAGAAGAGACACGGCTTTTTACCTATCTATTTTCCAATGTAGGTGGTATCTGGGATTACAGACAGTATCTTACCGCGTTGCTAGTCCGCGTCCTAAGCTTTGTTCACTTAGCTTGTAATACTTGTAACTGGTAGAACCATTACTTACAGCAGGCTAAGAGACGCGCAAACGCCGAATGTAATCCGACGCTTGCCTATAACTACGCTGATCAGACTAAGTAAGCATTCATCCTCGTTTTGCAATATCTTCTATCTACTTCTCTCTATAAAAGAACCAAAAAAATGCACTAAACCGCATTAGACGCAGTTCAGTGCATTCATGTAATAAGTTTTCGACTGTAGGCCGACTCTATCTACAAAGTAAAGCCTACAAAGAAAGGTGCTTAATCTTGTAACTTAGCTTTCGCGAATGACCGTATCATCGTTTGAGCTAACCTCCAACTCCTCACGGCGCAGTGTCTCCTCCGCAGTAACCGTTTCTCGAGTGGTCTCCTTGCGAACGTTAACTTCTTCTGCTACGACAGCCTCCTTACGGATATCTGCAGACTCTTCATACACTTCCACGCGGGCTACCTCACCCGACTGAAAGGCATCCGCGGTGGGGGTAACTGCCGCCGTTGTTCCCGGCGCTGTACGCTCGATGACGACCCTTTCTTTCTCAACTGGTACCGATACTTCAGTCGTATCGGAGACCACCCGTTTGCCAACAGAGACGTTTCCAGTGCGTACCCTATCCTTATTCACCTTTAAGCGCTCTTCGTAAAGCTTAAGGTTGTCCGCATTATCCAATGCGGAGCCTTGAGAGCCATAGATTTCAAACTCTTCTACGTTGTGGCGCTTCATAATTGCTTCGGCGCTAGCAATATCAGCCGCAACAGAATTCACCATGACCAAATATTCACCGGAGGCAACTCTGTCATTGTAGACGCGGGCTCTTTCTTCAGGAATGCCTAGACCAATAAGGGCACCTACTAGACCGCCAGCCGCCGCACCGATAGCACCACCTGCTAATGTAGTTGCGATCGCAGTCGCCTCAGCACCCGCTAATAAGATAGGACCGATACCTGGAATCGCCAATGCGCCTAGCCCTACTAGTAGCCCGCCAACGCCGCCAATAGCACCGCCTGTGAGCGCACCTGTAGCTGCACCATCGTCTGCGTGGTTCCCTACTTCCTCTGTCTCTTTGACGCCTGTCTCGATTCCAGATACCTCATCGGCGTCTCTAGCAACAACCGAAACACGCTCCATGTTCAAGCCTGCTTCATCAAGGTCACGGATGACACGCTCTGCTTCGGCACGAGTTTTGAACACACCGACGGCGCGTTGATACTGGCCCGTTGTAGCCTGAGGTGTAGGTTGGTTGGTATTTTGAATGACCATTTAGATTTCTCCTTACTTACTGCTTTTTCTTTCTTTTATGCACCCTTTAGGAGCTACGCTATTCCGCTGCCGGTGCGATCTCGACATCTACAGCGACAGACTCAACGCCTAGAATCTCTCCTGCCAAGGGTTCAATCGTTTCGTATTCTTTCTCACTAGGAACGGTTCCTGATATTGCGACGTTGCCATCTTCAGCATCAATCGTCAGCTTACCTCTAGGAATATTCGCCTCTAGCTTGGCGCGGACCTCACTCTCTATATCAGAATCAGCACGTTCCCCTTCATCGCCTAAGACTTCATTGCGCTGCTCACGCGCTCTAATATCAGAATCGAGCTGAGCCTGACGTACTTCGCTCTCTGCATCTTCTACAGTCTCTTCTACAGCAGCAGGGGTTTCAACCTCGCCGCCTACATCCGATGGAGCGTCGGCACTTGTTCTTGCTGTATCGCAAGCAGCAACCCCTAGCATCAAGACGCCAGCAAGCACTGTCGTTATTGTCTTCTTCATTCCTATATCTCTTAAAAACTGCGTAGCTCGTATGAGCTTCTACCCGGCTACCTATCCTTAAAGGCCGAAATATTATCGCCTCTAGTATGTACGGTGGATTTGCCTAACTCCTATACCTCTCTGACCATATGCATCTCTAACTATAGAAAGAGAAGTTAAGTGCTATATAGTGAGCTAGCCGCCGAAGATATAGTGCCCTAAACGGAATGTTTAGTAGCAATCAGCAGTCTCTCCACAGGTCATATCCCTTTTGAAGCCGAGTTTGAATAGCTCCAAAGATGCCTGTCCGTTATATACAACAATACTCAAATTCTTCTATGAAACTTCTATTTTCTCTGGCCTTATAGACGTTTGTTCTCGATACGTTGTGTGAACAAGTTCGATCATCTCCAGCAGATTAAGGATGCTGTGGTGGGGTCTGGTATATTGCGTCTCGTAGAGTTACGAATTCTCTTGCAGAGTTTCTCATGGCGAAGTGTCTATTGCCTTATCTGCCTGCGATCGCGCTTGGCAAAGCTACTTGGTTTTCTGCTGTTGCAGCTTCAGCCTGCCTTTGCTTCAAGGAACCTACTGTGTCGAAGGACTGGTTACTGAGCTGATCTCTCTGGCGAGTGCGAAAGTTTTGAGTGATGTCCTCTATCTCTACGACTTCACCGCTACGCACTTGTACGGTAGTGACTCTGAATTCGACGGCCTTAGCGGTAGGAGAAAGGGCGATCACACCCATCATAGCAAGACCAAAAGCGTTGAGTAGTTGACGGCTGATCGGTTGCATAACTTAGTTCCTTAAATCAAGTCGGTGATTAACTTCATTGATTTGAGAATGCCACCAGCTTGATTGTGTTGCCTGAGCCTACCTTAAAAGCTAAATAAGCCCTACTGACGGCTTTTCACCAGCTATGCATAGGCAGCCATCAGCTGCTACTCAGAAAGCCCTGGGCCTTCATTCTGTGTAGACGGTTTTAGGGCATCTGCTTGTTCGCCTTCTAAGGGAGCTGCTTCTGATGGTTGATCTTCGCCCTCTACCGCTTCTGTTTCTTGGTTTAGCCGTTCTCTTTGTAGTTCTTGAAAGTTTCGAGTGACGTCATCTATCTCTACGACTTCGTCCTCTGCAACGCCACCCGGGCGCTCTTGTACCGTGGTAAAAACAAAATCGACGGCGCTAGCAGGAGGTGCGATCGCCAATCCACTGACCGTCATCAAGACAAAAGACCTAAACAGTTGATGCATACTGTGCCTCATCGCTAAAGTTCCTTTCAGAAGTCTGGTCCTTAATTCACTTCACGATGCCGATCGTTCCTTACTAAAAGATGAGGGGATCGCTAGATCTACACAAAAATACATGGATCATTACAGTCGTCAGACACTCAATGTTGCCTACGTTGTTTCTACCAAAATTACCCCCGCTGCTAGTTCTCTTTGGTCAGAGACCACATCGTCTCGTTTTTGTTGAATACTAATCAGCTTTACTTCTAGCTCTCTATTCACTTTGTTTAGCTGCCCTTGCGTTGCAGGAATGATGCGAGTTTTTCCAGATTGCTTGAATCTCTCTATCCGAGCGGCCAGTTCATGCTGTTTTCTTTCTGCGAAGGCACGGGCACTTTTTTCTTGAATGTCGCAGCGGCTGTCGTTTTCTTCGTAAAAGTCCTCTAGCGCTTTCCCAAAGGAGTCTTCTAAATCCTCTCTGCAGCGAGCTTGTGCTTCTATAACGCTGTTAATATCTTGGATGAAGCTGCTTGCGTTGGGTTTGATCTGACCAACTCGCACCAGCGTTGAAAGGACAGACTCTGAGACCTGAGCGTCTAGCAGTTGATTATTCCCTACATTGATTAGCTTATAGGCAATTTGACTCTCTGTTCTAAGTCCTGTAAACGTCCACAGGTAAACGGCGTAAGCATAGAGACCAGCTTCCAGGTTGCTTTGTTCAGGAGTGGTGTGGATAGCGGAGACGGGATGAAGCGTTTGAGCGGCCGTGGCGTAGCGATCGCGTATCCATAGGATTAGAGGGTGAGTTGAGTCTAGTAGCTCGTTACGCTTGCCCATACTGCCCTTTATCTTAGGATCGAAAAAGCAGCTTACGGGCCCGCTGGACTTATGGAGTTGCGTAGGCGTGGCACAGCGATTTTGAGATATAAAAAACTGCAGATCGACCTTAGCTTTCTCGGATAGTGTGATATCAAACAAGCTAGAGTCTTGCTGCAAAGTGATGACTGTTCCTGGGTAGTACCGGGAAAAACAGTCTTGGACAAAGGCATAGACCTCATCAGGCTGTAGCCATCTGCCTTTCGCCTTGCTCTCCTCAATCGCCTCTAGAATATGGTCAGAAAAGGCCAGCATATTTACAGCTTCCTTTTCTAGATTATCTTGAAGGAGCCGTTTATTCTCTAGCGCTGTCGCCGTTTGCTCAATTCTAAGTCGTTCTTCTTCAGGGGTAAGGGTTTCTTCAAACAGCTCTAGCATCAGGTTTTCCGTCATCTCACCTAAGATGCTTTCAATATCGCCTACGCTTTCTTCAAAAATGCGAATTCGCTTATATAGCCGCTCTAAGATCTCAGCTTCAACCGTGTCTTTCAGGCTAAAGTTTACTATCGAAATTCGCTCGGCTTTTTGATTGAGTCTGTCTAGTCGGCCAATCCGCTGCTCTACCCGCATCGGATTCCAGGGCAGATCGTAGTTCACCAAAAAACGACAGTGCTGTAAGTCAATACCCTCGCTGCCTACTTCAGATGATAGCAGCACCGAAGGTCCCTCCGGTTGGCGAAATTGCTGAACGACTTCCCACTTGCGATCGCCCATATCACCCATGATTAGGCCCGTTGAAATGCCTGCTGCGTTCAGCCGACGCGCTAAATATTTCAACGTACCTCGAAAATAAGCAAAGATTACAAACTTTTGGGCCGAAT
This sequence comes from Synechococcus sp. PCC 7335, assembly GCF_000155595.1. Taxonomy (NCBI): domain Bacteria; kingdom Bacillati; phylum Cyanobacteriota; class Cyanophyceae; order Synechococcales; family Synechococcaceae; genus Synechococcus; species Synechococcus sp. PCC 7335. The sequence continues at coordinate 1,336,648 of NZ_DS989904.1, forward strand.
CTTTTGCTAATTCACTGTCTAAAAAATCTTTAAGCTTGTTGTACTTACTGTCTTGCGCTTCTAAATCTAGGATACTTACTCGGTTAAAGCAAAGTGAGACAGTCGAAGAATTTTGTATTTCAGCGGCTTTGTGTAGCCGAGAAGCAATCCCCATATCTTCCCAAAGAGATTCTTCTACCAGACCTTTGAGGCTGTGATCCGCTCGCCAGGTTTCTAGTGCGGCTACCATACAGCTTGCCATCTGCCGCTGACGAGCAATTAAGCTCAATAGCGACACTCCTTTCTTGCCTTTGGTTTGACTGCGGATTGCTTCGGTCACTTCATCGTAGAATTTTCGCTCTAGCGGTGAAAACTCGACGGTCAGCGTTTGAGGATCGCGCTTGACCCTATTGGGTAAAACGTCTCGCTTACGGCTGCGAGTAATATATTGTCCTAGCAGAGAAGATTTTTCTAGCTTGTAGCCTAGCTCTACTCGATCCGATTCTTCCAGCTTTACTGTGTCTGTGAGCGATTGTTCTAATTTCTCTTTGACCTGATTCAGCAGATAGCTATCTTTGAAATAGTGAGATTCTAATGCTTTATTGACAGCATCTCTTGCTTTCTTCGGCTCTGGTGGGCTAGCCCATAGATATCTCAGGGCCCTCATAACTGGCTGATTAGCACCTAACATGGTGCTGAAAATGTCTTCACTAAAAAAGTCGTCTGGACTAATCAGCCGTAGCAGTTGAAATAGATTGGAGTTGTCAATCTGGACAGGGGTGGCTGTGAGCAGCAGTAGATAGCGCGAAGCATCACGGATAAGCCGACCGACCAGATTGCTAGCAGTCGCTGCGTTTCTTAGATAGTGAGCTTCGTCAATGACAGCGAGATCAAACAAACCAAACTCATCATTGGCAGGGTTGGCGTCTAGCAATCGGGCTAATTCGGCTCGGGTATTTTTGGTGTTGATATCTTCCCAATTGCCGCTAGGTCGTAAGCCTTCTAGACTAGCAATACAGGCAAACGACTGATTTTGCTGGCTTTCCAAGCAAAGTTTAGTACGCCCCAGTAAGTCTTTCGCATCGACAATCTCGGCAAAAATATTGAACCGCTGGGCAAGATCGTCTTTCCACTTTTGACGCAGCATCGCCGGGCAGACAATCAGTATCCGTCTGGCATCAGCGCGGGTCTGAAGTTCTTTCCAAATGTACATCGCTTCAATGGTCTTGCCCAGCCCCACTTCATCGGCAATCAAAAGTCTACCGACTGGAGAATCTAGAAGCTTTAGAACGGGTTTGAACTGATGCGCGTAGAAGTCTGTTTGACTAGACTCCATGCTATAGAACACATTGGTCAGCTCGCCTTTTATCTTTTCAAAAGTAAGGATTCTTCTTAGATCAGCAGGCCCGCCAAACCGTCCTTGTTTGAGAAGTTCTTCTACACTTTCATCTTCACTACAAAGCTCTAGTAAGTTCTTAGGCTTAAAGATTCTCTCAGCCGGTCCAAACCGAATTTCGACTAGTGTACGGGTACCCGCTTGGCGTACTTTACCTGTAGTTTTACCACGTCTGCCGGGGTTAGCCTTGATTCGAACATCCTGATCAGGCTGTTTAGGGTCCCAGTCATTGACGCTTCGAGAGGACTTAATCATCTATCTGCCTATCTGCAAAGAAGAACGAAAGCATAAGAGTAGATGCTTACATCAAATCACGGCTATCTTCGTATCTTTCGGGTGTATGCTCAGAGATTTCTGCGCCTGATTCTATCGTCTGGAACTGGCTAGGCAGTCTGATCTCGGGATTCTCTCCTTCAGGAATACAAAGACCATAGGCGATCGCGAATCGGTTGAAATCTTTTTCGTCTAATCCGTTGACAACAAGATCTTGTGGCGTTGGAATCTGCCGCAGCTTGTAGGGAGGAATATCGGCATTCCCTTGCTTAAATTCGCTATGGGTCGCTTCGATAGTATCTGGAAAGAATTCCGTATTGCCGCCGCCGCCACCAATGAACACCTTTAAATTTTCTCCTATGTCTTTCTCGACAGAGAACTGTCGTATCTGTTGATGTTTTTCATTGCCATCCATCACTACCTCAGCTACCATGCTTTGGATCTTGTTGCGCGTTCTACTATTCTGAAGCTGCTCACTGTGGGGACTATTAGACGGATCGCTAAGAAAGTGGCGAACGCTCTCAGGTGCTAGCTGTAGCTCGTCAGCAGTTTTTTCAACAAAAGCACTCACACCTAGGGGCTCTACTTTACCGATATAGCAGTCTACTTTTCGACTGCCGTCGGTGCGATTGAAAATAAAAGCGGCTCCATCTAGCGTACCATCACCAATATCAAAGAAGGTGTAGAACCCTTCCTGCGCCTGACGTGAGTTGATAAAAGACCACATCGCTGCGACAATCTCTGGGGTTGTCGTGCAATCTAGCTGATTAATTTGTTCTTCTGTTTGAGCCCATTTTTCTAGATGCTTGGTCAACCGATTGAGGCTGCTGATAGTCAATGCTGATGTGTCGATGTCGCTACTTTTGATCAGCCAGGCGATCGCCAACACCTGCTCAAATGTCTTCAGAGCTTTGGAATCACAGTACTCTACAGGAACCCCTAGATTCACGCTCCAGCGTACGGTTCTATTCGCAAAAATTTCCGGTCTGTTCTGAATAGCCCACTGCTGAGACCGTGCTATCACCTGGCTTAGATAATAGGCGCATAAGCTTTTAACGGTTTCGTCATCATCTAGCTCAGCGATCTTTTCTAGTCGCCATTCCGCTTGCGCTTCGTCTGAATTCTCTTTATTGAGATCAATCGCTGCTAGCCGCATTTTGATGTAATCAATATTCTGTTGGATTGGCCGATTACAGGCTCGCCATTCTGTTACTGTTAATCCTGTCAGCAAGGTTCCATCTTCCAAGATGGCCAACCGAGTCGGCATCAGAGTTTCATCTAGGTCCAATGCGCTGTCTGTCAACCCAGTAAAAGTAACGACTTCCGCCTGCTCTAATGCTAAATCTCTTAGGCAAACTTTGGTATAGCCTGTTCCAAAGTCTATTCCTAAATTAATGTCTAGGTCGAAGTTATCGTCTGTCGGCAGTTGGGGCACAACATGACTAAAATCCGGTTCGACGTCAGTATTTGCTGTTTTGGTTTCTGTTGAATCTAACCCGTCATCTGTTTGGTTAGATAGCTGTAAAGCGATCGCCTCAATTCTTGTTCTCAAACTTTCAATAACGATAGATAATTCAGACAGTTCAGAGCTTGTCTCTAGGCGAAGTTCTAACTGAGATATTCTCTCTGCGACTGTGGCTTTCTCGTCGTTGGCTCGCTGCTGTGCTTTGCGAATTTGATCGGTTTGTCGATCTGTGGCTGCTACTGTTTGACTAGATAGTGTGTTGAAGTCATCTCGTATATTCGCCAGCGCGGTATCTATCTGCGCCCTCGATTGAGCCAAAGCTGCGGTTAAGTTCGCAACCTCTAGTCTGACTTGATCGCTCTCATCCTTTGCTGCTAGTGATGCTTGCCCCTGCTCACCTAGTCCTGTCTGAATTGTTTGCAACGCTATGCTAATGCGATTGAGTTCGCCTTCAACGACTGCCAACTTCTGTGTTTGTCTTGATATATCAGCGCGAAGCGTCTCGACGAGCTGAGTAAAGGTCTCTGCTTCTGCGCTGTTTTGCTGGGCAACTGCCTGAGTAAGTTTTTCGATCTCCTCTTGATAGTTCAGTCCTTGCTGCTCTACTTCGGATAGTCGCTGTTCAGCTTGGTGTGCTAGAGATGCAAGGTCCTGTGCTTTTTTAGCCTCATTTTGGATGATTTTATCTAGCTGCCGCGATCGCTGCTGGCGAGCAATCAAACTGAGCACGGCAGAAACTGACAGAGGCACGACAGCGTAGATAGCTTGCTGGGTCGTGAAAGCCGCGATCACACCAACAACAGAAGCTGACACAGATACGTACTCGGCAAAGCGTACAAGCCTACGACTGATCGGCATGATGTATAGGAAAAACGAAGAGTATTCGGATCGTATCAAACGGCATAGGTTTGGCCACCCGTAGGCGCAGAGCATACGGGTAGCAAATGTTCTCTAGTTGCCTCTAGTAGGAGAGAAAAGTAGTCAGCTAACGTACGGAGGTAAGTCCTTTTTGAGAATGCGCATCCAACAAACCCATTCAGTAGAGTGTGATAGACAAAGCGGTAATGTTAGCTAGGCGATAAGTGCATCGTAGAGCTGGGTTCCGGCACAATGTAATCACCCTACCGCTAGTCCCAATTTTCGCGGCGCAGCAAAGGATTGATAAACTCGTTGAGTCCTTCGCCGATGAGTGATAGTCCGGTTACCATCATCGTAATTGCCAATCCTGGGAACAGAGCTGTCCACCAGATCCCAGTTGGTAATGCATCCAACGCCTGTCGTAAAGAGTCGCCCCACTCGGGCACGGACTCTGGTAGCCCTAAGCCTAAAAAACCCAAACCCCCCAAGATCAAAACGGCATCCGCCGCGTTTAGCGTGAACAGAACAGGAACACTTTGCACCACATTCAAGAACAAATAGCGAGAAAGAACTGCCCATGTAGATGCGCCCATAGACTGCGCCGCTTCGATAAACAGCTCTGTCTTCACGCTTACCGTATGGTTACGCACCACCCGGTAATACTGCGGCACATATGCAATCGACAGCGCCACTGCCGCGTTTAGTACGCCGCGACCAACGACAAATGCTAGCGTTACTGACAGCAGCAGCCCTGGCAGCGTGTAGATCGTATCCATAAGAAACAGCAGTGCCCGGTCTATTTTGCCACCTAGATAGCCACTGAGCATTCCTAAAGGAACGCCTACCACCACACTCATCGCCGTTGCTAACAGCACTACTCGCCAAGCAGCTCTAGTGCCGAACAGCGTTCGAGAAAATACGTCATAGCCCTGGCGGCTAGTGCCAAACCAATGTGCTGCCGAGGGTGGTTCATGAATTGGGTTAGTCAGGCCAGCGGTCGGATCTTGTATCCAGCCCCAGCTTTGCATCAGCGGCGCGAATAGCGCTACGAAGACGAAGATTGCTGTGATCGCAATACCGATATACATCAGCATCACCGAAATGGTCAGCGGCGAAGACTTGCTAGATTTACTGCCAAACAATCCACCAAATAAGCTACGCCGCGTTTCTTGAGCCATGATCTGCCAAGTGAAGCTATTGCATCAGAGAAGTCGGCCTTCATTGTCGCAGGAATTGACCGATTCGTGCGCTTTATGCTTGATCCTTCAGCGCCTGATGAAAGGCTCTAAAGTTTACACTGCTATCTCAGTAGCTGTTTGTCTCTGAGACCTGACAGCTTGCCTAACTATAGTGGCGGCTCGTTCAATCTCTTCTAGGCTAGTGTGTCTGCCTAATCCAAATCGCAGCGTTGCTTTAGCCTGGTCATGGCTACGCCCTAATGACTGGATAACGTGGGACGGCGCTGCCTTTAGAGAACTACAGGCCGAGCCAGATGAAATAGCGATCGCATCTCTAATCTCTAAAAGCAGCGCATTACCATCTATTCCATCAAAGCTGATATTCAAATTATTAGGCAATCGCCGCGTAGGGTGACCATTGAGGTAGATGCCAGGGATAGCTTGCAGATGCTGCCAAAGGCGATCGCGCAAGCTCTTCAACCGCTGCGTTTCCGTCTCCATTTCTGCTACGGCCAATCTCACCGCTTCACCAAATCCCACAATCTGCGGCGGATACAATGTACCTGAGCGGATGCCCCTTTCTTGACCGCCGCCGTGTAGCTGAGGTGAGATCTGCACCCGAGGATTCTTTCTACGAACATAAAGTGCGCCAATCCCTTTGGGGCCGTAGAGCTTATGTGCGGTCATAGAGAGCAAATCGATGTGCATCTTATCCACGTTTAGCGGTATCTTGCCAACGGCTTGGGCTGCGTCGGTATGAAAGAGAACGCCGCGTTCACGGCACATCTCTCCAATCTTTTTAATCGGCTGCAGCACGCCAATCTCATTATTCGCAGTCATCACTGAGACCAAAATGGTATCGGGCCTAAAGGCATCTGCTAGCGCCTGTAACTCGACTAATCCATCAGGCTGAACCGATAGATAAGTTATCTCAAACCCCAAGGTTTCTAGATAGCGACAGGGCTCTAGAACGGCGCTATGCTCTGTCTGCACTGTGATCAAATGTCGACCTGTGCTCATATAGGATTCGGCTACGCCTTTAATCGCGAGATTGTTTGCTTCGGTGGCACCACTGGTGAAGACAATCTCAACGGGATCGGCTGCGATCACCTCTGCCAAAATCTTTCTTGCTTGTCCTACGCTTGCCTCTGCTTCCCATCCGTAGCTATGGTTCAGGCTACTCGGATTGCCAAAATAGTCAGTAAAGAAAGGCAGCATCGCCGACAGTACCTGCGGATCGACGGGTGTAGTCGCGTTGCAATCCAGATAAATTGGCCTAGACATACCTTATTCAACAAATTCGTTATTCTCTAACCCTTGCAAAAAGATAGCCTGCATAGTCATCTTCGTTGGGATTGGTGACAATCAGCGCACCTCCTACGGCTAACAAAGATAAAAGTGCAAGCGAAGCGCCAAGTTTCATGGCGAGTATTAAGGTTAGATCAGTCACCTTACTGTAACGTTTCGGTGGAAAAGACCGCATTTCGAAGCTTAGCCTATGAATACCCCGGCTCATGCCATATTTAATCTTGCCTTGCTGAGCCGCAAGCAGAAGCCGCAGTGGAATCCGCTGATCATTTGGGGGGCGTTGATTCCCGATTTGGCGATGTTTGGCTTCTATTTCTGGCTAAAGTTTGTCGTAGATCTGCCAGAGTCGCAGATCTGGCGAACGGAATATTACAGACCCGCCTGGCAACTCCTTTTTGACTTTTTTAATTCCATTCCGCTAGCTTTGCTAGGAATTGGCGTTATGGTCTATGCCAAACGCACTGGCATCGCGCTGTTGTTTTCTAGCATTGTGCTGCACTGCTTAGAAGATCTGCCCGTACATAATGATGATGCCCATCGCCACTTTTGGCCGCTAAGTAATTTCCGCTTTGAGAGTCCGGTGTCGTATTGGGACCCAACTTACTACGGAGATATCGTTAGTCGATTGGAAATAGTGCTAATGCTGGTAGCGAGTGTGTATGTGTTTGGTAAAGTGCGATCGCGTTGGACAAAAGCACTCCTCGTGATAGCAAACCTACTGCCTCTAGCGGCCTATCTTTATTTCACGAGCTGAGGACACTTCTATGGGGCAGACTTATGGGTCAGACTGAGCAGCCTCCATCCCAAACAGCTTAAGCCAAACAGCTCAAGACAGATTCAGCGGATCAACGTCAATCGTCAAGCTAATTCCTTTGGGGGGCCGCAAACGAGTCAGATTAGGCAGAGGCGCTTTGGGCGCGAGCTTTAGCAAAATGTGCCAGCGATAGCGCCGGGCCACTCGGTGGATTGGGGCAGGGACTGGACCTAGTAGTTCGTAGCTAGCGGCGGTGTTCTTGTCTGTGGCTTCTAGCGGTGTCACTTCTAGATTGATAGCTTCTAGCTTATCCGCTAGCCTAGCGGCGGCCTTTTCTACGGTCTCAGGCTCTAGCCCACTGAGCCGTAGCAGAATCAAACGGCCAAAAGGAGGATACTGAAGCTCAGCGCGATCGCGTAACTCTTGCTGCAAAAACTGCTCGTACTGGTCTATCATCTGCGGCTTTATCGCTTGTTGTTTTGCCATTGGCTTCTTTTCAAGCTGAGGCATAGAGATTCCTTGTTCATCCTCGGTGCTAGAGCCCCTTAGGGCCTGAATTACCGCATTCTCTGGGCTATAGGTTTGCACGATTACCCGTCCTGGCTGCTCACCTCTGCCGGCCCTACCTGCTACCTGAGTCAGCGTCTGATATGCTCGCTCGCTCGCCCGAAAATCTGGCATAAATAGCAATCCGTCTGCCGCAATGACGCCCACTAAAACCACCTGTGGTAGATCAATCCCCTTAGTGAGCATTTGGGTGCCTACCAGCAGATTCGCTTCCCCTCTAGCAAACCGGGCTAACAACGCTCGATGCGCACCCTTATTCCGAGTCGTGTCACTATCAAAACGAATGCACTTTATCTGCGGTAGGTATTTAGCTAGATCATTGACCACCCGTTGGGTACCGCTGCCAAACTTCTTGAGATAGGGGGATAGACACTTAGGGCACTTACTTGGGTGAGCTTGGCTAACCCCACAGTAGTGACACTGCAATCGAGCTGCCGCTTCAGCATGAGTCTGGTGATATGACAGTGACACATCACAGTTAGGACATTCCATGACATGACCGCAGCTACGGCAAGACACAAAGCTGCTATGTCCTCGCCGATGGATGAACAAAATCCCTTGGTTTCCTGTTTCAACTAAAGTCTCTAAGGCAGTTTGCAATGTTCGACTAAAGATGGTCCGATTGCCCTCGTGTAGTTCCTTACGCATATCGACGATCTCGATTGGGGGAAGCGGTTGGGCGTGGACGCGGGTGGGAAGGCAGAGGTAGTGGCCTCGGCGAGGTATCTGAGATGGGGTAGAGCCTAGCAGCCTAGCAGAGTCTGGGAACTCTCCTTCCACAGAATCGTTCGGTTGAGGCAAAGGGGCAGGGAGTGGTTTGAATCGTATCCAGGTTTCTAGTGAAGGCGTGGCTGAGCCTAGAACCAGCGGACAGTTTTCTAATTCTGCGCGCCATCTGGCTACTAGGCCAGCATGGTAGCAGGGCATCGGCTGGTCTTGTTTGAAGCTGCTGTCGTGCTCTTCGTCCAAAATGATGATGCCAATATTTGGCAGCGGGGCAAAGACGGCTGAGCGAGTGCCGATGATGATTTGTGGCTCACCCGATAGCATCTGCCGCCAGGTGTCGTAACGTTCCCCTTCGGAAAGGCCACTGTGGTAGACACAGACTAACTCTCCAAAGCGACTTCGAAAGCGGTCGGTCAGCTGTGGTGTTAGACCAATTTCAGGAACGAGGACAAGCGCTGACTTTCTGGCCTGAACATGAGGCGCGATCGCCTGCAAGTATACTTCTGTCTTGCCTGATCCAGTGACACCGTGTAGTAGCACTTCTTCATATCCCTGGATCTGTTGAATCTGAGAGAGTGCCGCCGACTGGTCTTGAGTCAGCTGTTTGGGCTGATCAGGTAAGGCGGTTGAATGACTACTTGAGCGCAGCCTCTCTCTTGGCGCAATGACTAAATAGCCTAGCGCCTCAATCTTTTTCAAGGTTTGGCTTGTCGTCTTTAACTGCTGAAGGGCGTCACTTAGCCATAGCTCGCCGCCGCATCGTGCCAAACCGTGAACTAATTCTTGCTGACGAGCGGTGAGTCCTGATGCTGGCGACTCGATAGTACGAGTGAGAAAGACTGCCTGACGTTTTTGAGGTTGAGGCGATCGGGGCGTTGCTAGATAGCTCTCTACCCACCCCAAGCGTAGTAGCTGTTGCAAGGCTTGAGTGGCCGTTCCTGTTCGCCTGGGCGCTCTGATCTTTTGCTTTAGATATTGCCAGCTATAGTCTTTTGTTTCTGAATTATTCAGAGTTTCTATTAAGAGAAGTGCTGATTGAGAGAGCTTTGACTGATAGCCAGATAGCTTGACAGTCTCTGAAGATATTGATTGACAGAGTCTGACTCGGCGTTGTGTTCTAGACAACAATCCAGGAGGTAATGCTGCCCGCACAATTCTAATTAATGGTGTTTGATAGTAGTCTTCGACACGGATTAATAACTGCCAATATCCTTTAGTAAAGAAGGCCTTGTTGATAACGCTTTCAATTGGTTTGATAGCCTCAGCAGACACCTGATTGGGCAGACAGGTAAGTATACGAATAACAACTCCACCTATCAGCTGAGCCCCAAAGGGAACCCCGACGATATCACCTGAGCTGACTACCAGCTCCGAAGGAACACGGTATATATATGTATCAAAAGCCCTATTGGCAGTCCCAGGACAATCCACCAAAACGTCGGCCCACATAGTCTTAACCTTTTGCTCGGTTTGATCCATGAACTAAAAGTAGTCAAATAGATTGAAGATAGTAAAACCGAATACAAAACGTGCAGAAATTACTTGACACTGCGTCGAGCAAACGAAGAATTAGATATTATGAGAGCCAAAAACGAAACGTAACAATAAAACCAAAAACCCACCTATTAAGCTTTCTGGGGTTTTGCCTAGATAAGCAACCACTCGTTAGAAAAAACGTCTTAATGATGGATTGCTATAGTAAGCGGTAATTGCACCTAAAGAAAGACATATATACGTAAGAATATAAACGTAGAAGCGTACAGTTCAGAAAGTCGTCCAGTTCAACAAGTCGTCTCTGATGTTTACCTCTTTATAAGTATGACAGCCTCAAAATCTTCTAACATCAGTCCAACTAAGTTGGGTGCAAGCTCGACTACCGTCGTCGGTCCAGCTGTCGCACCAGAGCAGATAGACAACGATCTTTCTTCGGCCAGTGTCCTCATCCGGCAAGAAAGCCGTAGACAGGGATCTAGTGATAGCCACAGTGAAAGTCTATTGCTAAAAATTTGGAATGCTAGTGATGATGACTCAGATGACGATGACGACAATCAGTATGCTGACTCGACTACTCTTTTAGATGTAGACGAAGATGAAGAGAGCGATGATCTAGATGATGATTTGGAAAGTAGCGATCTCGACGACTTAGACGATCAGGCAATTCCAGAAGTGGGCGTTTTAGAGTCTGATGCGGCTATAGACGGCTCGGATGCTATCCAGTATTCTGTCCAATACTCTGATAAGGCTACGGCATCTACTCGATATCGAAAAGCAGCCAACGATGATGCTGTGGGTGCTTTCTTTAAAGAGATGGCTCGCTATCCCCTTTTGCAACCAACTGAGGAGATTGAGCTGGCTAGGCAAGTTAGAATCATTGTAGAAATCGAGGACTATTCAGAAAAAGCCAGTGAAACCCTCAAACGACGTCCTACCCACGCAGAGTTAGCTACTGCCTTTGGCTATACAGAAGGGCAGCTTAGGCAAAAACTTCGTCAGGCTAGAGCTGCTAAGCGTCGAATGATACGATCAAACCTGCGTTTAGTTGTCTCAATCGCTAAGCGCTATTTGAACCGAGGCGTCCCATTTCTCGATTTAATTCAAGAAGGTGCGTTAGGTCTTAATCGCGCTGCTGAAAAGTTTGATCCCGACAAAGGATACAAGTTCTCTACCTACGCTTACTGGTGGATTCGACAGGGCATCACTCGAACTATTGCGAATGATGCACGTACTATTCGTCTGCCGATCCATATTGTTGAAAAGCTCAACAAGCTGAAGAAAGCTCAGCGTGAACTACGAAAAGAGCTACAGCGCACGCCTACTGAAGTAGAAGTCGCTGCTGCATTAGAGATGACCCCTGAGCAGCTACGCACGTTGCAGCAGGTTCAAAGAAAGTCTCTGTCTTTGAATCATCGAGTAGGCAAAGGCGAAGATACTGAGCTAATGGAGCTGTTGGAAGATGGCAATTCTCTCTCTCCCGAATCGCAGATTAGCGAATCGATGATGCGTCAAGAGATCTCGGATGTGCTCACCGAGGTGCTCACAGAAAGAGAAAAGGAGATTATCGCTTTACGCTATGGCCTAACGACTGGAGAAACCCATACGCTCGAAGAGGTTGGTGGAATTTTTCAACTTTCGAGGGAAAGGGTCAGACAGATTCAAACTAAAGCTATGAGAAAGTTGCGTCGACCCCAAGTCGCTGCTCGGCTAAAGAATTGGCTGAGATGAGGGCTATAAGCACACTGTCTGTAAGACTTACTGCCTAAAGGGACATGCTATGGCCCCACAGGCATTAGCCGCTACTTATGGGCAACACTTTTGGCAAGATATCCGTTTGGTAGCGACGGATATGGATGGTACGTTGACCAGAGCAGGAGAATTTACGCCAGCGCTGCTAAAGGCGTTTGAATTGCTTGGACGGCACGATATCGATGTGATGATTGTAACAGGTCGATCGGCAGGGTGGGTAAGTGCGATTGTAAACTATTTACCTGTCGTTGGTGCGATCGCCGAAAATGGGGGTCTCTACATAGACAAACAAAGTGGTGATTCTAGAATTTTATCTGATATCCCTTGCTTCAGTCAGCACCGCGATTGCCTAGAAACCCTCTTTAATCATCTACGCAAACGCTATCCTGACCTATGCCCCTCAGTTGACAACCCTTACCGCATTACTGACTGGACCTTTGATATTGATAGTCTGACTCAGCGTGATCTCGACTGGATGCACGCTACCTGTAGTGCCGAACGGATGGACTTTACTTACAGCACAGTGCAGTGTCATATCAAAGTCAAAGGCCAAGAGAAAGCGATAGGGCTAAACAAAGCGCTGCGGCAGGAATTTCCAGAGATGACAGCCACTTCGGTTGTGACCGTGGGTGATAGTCCAAACGATGCTAGCCTATTCGACCCGGATCATTTCCCCTATTCTGTTGGCGTTGCGAATGTCTCTCACTATTTAACGGTGCTAGCGCATACGCCGACCTATATCACCACCGCACCCGAGGTGGGAGGGTTTGTTGAATTAGTGAATCAACTTACGAAGAGTAGATCAGACCTTTAAGGAAAAACTGCTACGTTTCTTCAGAGGAGCGAGGAGAGAAACGCAGCAGTTCGTCACACATTGCTGATGATCCACGGCAGCTGCTATGCATCATCATACTCCTGCTCATTATGGAGATAGCTAGGCTATAGAGTTAGGCGGTTTCGAAAAATGAAACCACTCGCCTGAGCTCGCTTGCCTGTATAAGAAACCCTGACAGGACCATCAGCCCAGTACTAGCGGTGAGCTATTTAACAGGCGAGTTATACCAGTCGTTTAACAAAGAAGTTAGCCAGCGAATATCTCGTTGAGTGATTGCGCCGTCGTGGATGGTTAGCTTGTAGTAGCTAGAAGATTTTTCTGTTCGATTGTGATTAGTGAGGATCCTTATCGCATTGCCGTCAGATAATGCGCTGATGTGGTAAATATTCTCTCTTTTGGCATTGACTAGATAGCTGGGCGATCGCAGCCAGTGCTTTTGGGAGATTAGTAATACGTCGTCTTTGATCTCAATATAGATGCGTCTTAGCAGCGCAATGTCTAGTTGTCGCAGTCCATTTCTCAGAAAGCGGAAGCCATAGGTAGCACCCATCATCCCTAAACCTGCTGCCGCGATCACAGCTAACCCCTTCAAACTTGACGGCATAGCTGGCGAAAAATCAAACCAATCAACCATATGCAGCGCTAAGGCTAGTAGAGCACTGCCAAATAGAAGCGGCGGTAGCGCCTGACAAGCTTGTTTTGACTGTAGGCCTGGTGGACGAATGGTCAGTCTAAAAGCATTGAGCTTTCGCTGAGACTGAATTTTAGTGAAAAAGGGCTGATAGCGGTTACGTCCGCCCGGGGTGATGGGAACAGGCATTACCTGCGCTTTCGTGGGCTTCCAAATACGCTGCTTAAGCATCGCTAAAGGGAGATGATTGAGCGCGCCTAAGGCTTGTTTGGCAGAGGCAGGGCGATCGCATATCTGCGGTTCGATCAGCCAGTTGAGCCACTGCTGAAAATCAGAACTAATCTTGGTACTTGCACAGGTGAATTTTACCGGTAGTCCATTACATGGCAGTTCGCCTAGATGAGAGCCCGTTATCAGATAGATCAGAGTCGCCCCTAAGCTGTACAGGTCTGAGGCAAAAGTGGCCTGGGCGCGAACCTGTTCTATGGGCACATAGCCATAGGTTCCAACCAATGTCCCGGGCCGTTGCTCGCTAACCGGTCGCGCCGTTCCAAGATTTAACCAGGCTGCCTGAATAGTGGTTTGATGGGTACCTGTCACTCTATTAGAGGTAGAGACAGTGATATTACTAGGTCTAATATCCCTATGGATAAGTCCTTTTTGATGAAGATGAACCAGTCCTTGCAAAAGTTGTTTAGCGATTAGGCGAACTTCAGCTTCACTGTGCTGCTTGCCTGCTGCTACCTGCTGCGCTAGGGTTTGACCTCCTCGATCAGACTGCACTAGCACTAGCGCTGTGCCTTCGGCTGTCTCTAAGCGAAAAGACTCTAAATAGCGAGGAATCGTTGGATGATCCAAAGATTTCAGCAAGTGAGTCTCTCTTTTAAAGCAGTCAATATCACTAGCGGTTGTGCTCTTTTCTAGCCTGATGGACTTGATTACAACAGAGCGATTCTGGCGTGCATCATGAGCTAGCATCTGCTGATAGCCAAAGGGTTGGCCAATCGGTCGCAAATCTTCGTAACGCCCATCTAAGCGTTCCGTAATAACCGAGTTAGAAGAAAAGATAGCCATTGCTGACAGTTGAAGAAAACTTGCTTTGATTGTTCCCAACCTAATTTTTTGAGGAACGTTCGGGCTAACTTTTTCCATTCATGCGTAAAGATATGTAACCAGGTCTATTTAAACTTGGAGAGGATTCTTTTGACATTCAGCTGGGCGATTCGCAAACGGGTGAGCTGAGGAATATCTGACGATGACGCAGTGGCCTGATAGTCAAAGAAAGCATTAATCTCCGTTAGTATAGTTGTCAATCTGGGAACTAGATTCTCACGACGATAAGGCGCGAAGAAAGAATCAGGAGTGGGGGTAAAGCTTTCCCATCTGTTCACGGTTTGGAGTATTCGATGGGTGTCGTAGTGAGTAGAGTAGCCAGCTATCTTCTGACAGTTGAATCCTGGGTCAAGATAGTCAGATAACGCATGGTTTACGCTGGAGAATACTTGAACGCCACAGGCAAGTGCTTCCATCGGGGGCAGCCCAAATCCCTCACTGAGTCGATATTTTCCCCAGTATTCAGCCGAATCGTATAAATACACCTTTGTCCGGTTAAATAGCCTAATGAGATCTTCTACATAGCTGTCTAATACAACAACATGGCATCTCTTTTTTAGAGCGGGCAAGAGCTGTTTGAGTAGATACTCAGAAGACTTTCTGGTTTGGACTAGAACGTCGATGTCTCTTAGCATTTGGCGGTTTTCAAAAGCAGGTGAAATTTCATTAGGTAAAAGATAAATCAATGAGCCTAATGCCTTTTCACCCCAGTAGCCCATCGTGTTATTGCTAACAGCTAGTATGGGCACACTAGGTGGAACAACAAAACCATAGCCAGTGCTATGGGCGTGATAAATAGTGGGGCGATCACCCAGGCGCTTCAGTAGCTTGGGTACATCAAATCCCCAGCTAACAACAAAGATGCAGCTATGATCTATTGGCTCTGACAATAAGTCCTCTAAGAAAAGGGTATTCGCCTCTCGCTGACGATAGGTGACAACTTCTGCCTCGCAAATCTGCTGAGCTAGCTTTAGGGTATTAAGTTCAGCGGTGAGCCCGCCAGCAAAAAAACTTTGGGTCGTTCCAGGCAATAGAAATAGTAGTTTTCTCATCAAAAATTTGGACTTTACCCTTGGCCTGACTAGCTTCTTTTACCATACGCGGGCTCCTTCGCATATGGCGATATTCCACTTTGATGTTTCTTTTCTAGATGCCTGAAAGTATCTAGAAAAGCGTAAGTCGCAGGGGTAAGCAGCGTACCCTTAAGCCAGCTAATGCCTAAAGGACGCGTGATATTGAACGGCAGCTGGGCAACTCGAACTTCATCGGGAACAGGCCGGGTAGCTAGCTCGGGTAGTAGGGTAATGCCAAGCCCTTGTCTGGTCATGCTAACAGCGGTGGAATCGTTAGCAATGAAGTAGTCTATTTTGACGGGCGGGCTAGCTTGCTGAAGATGCACGGTGATCCCTTTACAGCAGTCGCTAGATGAGGTTATTAATGAATGCTGTCGCAGATCGTCCCAAGAGAGCTGAGATGGAATATCTAAACGATTCGGTGGGAGTAGTGCAACGATAGGATCTTCCATGAGTAAGAAGGTTTCACAGTCTCCACTCAAGACTAGGTCCGCAAAAACCAAGTCAACTTTGCCTTCTTGCAATGAATCTATGAGCTCACGCTTACCGTCATACTCAATAATGGTGATTTGAATAGTGGGATGATGTTCGTGCAGGTGAGCGATTGCACCTGGCAAGATCTCGCTGGCCAAACTTCGAAAGGCGCCAATCCGCACTAAGCCACCGTCTGTGCCGCGAGCCCGAGCAGCTTCTTGCGCCATATCGTCGATCAGCGCTAGGGTTGCTAATGCTTGAGTGTAGATGCGATCGCCTACAGGCGTTAAAGACGCTCGTTGCCGGCCCCGATGAATCAGCATCACCCCAAGCGCGTCTTCTAGGGCTGCTACGCTATGACTTACCGTCGACTGACTAACATCTAGCTGCAGAGCAGCCTCACTAAAGCTACCAGTCGTCGCAACGGCAATCAGCATTTTGAGCTGCGAAAGCTTAACTTTGTCTCGTAGCGTCTTTGCGGGTTTTCCAGACATGGTTCGCCTACCGTCTGCTTTCGGTTGCTTATATGCATAGGCTATCGTGATTCTCGATGTATGACATATCTATCTTTTGCATAGCGCCTATTCGTACAGTGCTTTGCCACTTCATAACAGACTTTCTAAGCTGTATTCACTGCAGGAAAGAACAATCTTGTTTTGGAGAGCTTGTTATGACTCATTCAACCTCACGTTCAACTTCGCGTGATCGTCAGCACCTAGAGCACCTATGGCATATACCTCCTACTTCCCATAATGCTGAAAAAGCTACTGCGCGCATCAATCGCTGGTTAAAGCTAGCAGGAAAAAGCCTTGTTGACTTGCTCACTAATTCTCAACAACTGCGCGTTTGGACAAAGGACACACGAACTGGTACGCTCTGGTTTGCCTACGATCCAACAACTGGACAAACCATCTCTCAAACCTCTGAAGAAGGTTTACGCGCCTGGCTAGAGCAGCGTCACTACCAGTGATATATTGCCGTTAATGTTTGCGGTCATAGAGGTATAGCAATTGGACAATATCTGTATTCCACTAGAATTGCTTAGCTTGGAACCCGATCAGCAAAGTCAGACGCTAAGCATCTTTGCTGATCGAGGCCTTTAATATCCATCTAGACTGTTTCTACACCCATCTGACTCTATCCCTATCTGACTTCCTTTAGACTGCAATCCAGCGTTCCTATGCCTGTGAGCGTCTATGATAGTGACAGCAAAGCTGCGTGTTTAGGAGCTAGTGACATGTTTGGGTTAGGCGTACCAGAAATGGTGATTATTGGCGTGGTCGCTGTACTGGTGTTTGGGCCAAAGCGGATTCCTGAACTAGGCGGAGCACTCGGCAAAACGCTTCGGGGGTTCAAAGATGAGATGGATAGGCCAGATGACGAAGGCGATGACTACTTCGAAGAAGAAAAGTGAAGCGCAAGCATAATGAGCAAAGTGCCATAGCAAAGCGCGAATGCATACTCTTTGAGAAGGCATTCGCGCTTTGCCATAAGATTCTGTTCTGAAAGGCAGATAAACTTTCATAAGGCCTTGTCTACAGTCTGTCGTAGACAAGGCCTTTAAAAGGCTTTTCAGAGAATTTTATCCTTTTAAATATCCAATCGCTGGTAAACCTTATCTAGATTACGAAGCTGGTAGTCTGGGTTAAAGCATTCAGCAACTTCTTCACGAGAAAGGTTCTCTTGAACTTGTGGATCGCTTTCGATTAGCTTCTGGAAGTTGCCACCAGGGGTGTTCCAGGCCTGGTGTGCGTTGGACTGGACGATGCGGTAGGCGTCTTCTCGGCTGATGCCTTTTTCAACTAGAGTAAGCATGACCCGCTGGCTAAAGACAACTCCGCCGTACAGGTTCATGTTGCGAGACATATTTTCGGGATAAACCAGCAGATTTTTGATCAGCTGGGTAGTTTCGACCAACATGAAGTGAGTAAGAATGCAGCTATCTGGGAAGATAACGCGTTCTACTGAGCTGTGGGAGATATCGCGTTCGTGCCAAAGGGCGACATTTTCTAACGCGGCGATCGCGTTCCCCCTCAGTATCCTTGCCATTCCAGTTAATCGCTCGGATTTGATTGGATTGCGCTTGTGAGGCATCGCCGACGATCCTTTCTGCTTTTTAGAAAAGAACTCTTCTACTTCTAGAACATCGGTGCGCTGCAAGTTACGGATCTCGATAGCAAAGCGCTCTATTGAGGCGCCTAGACCCGCTAAGCTCATGATAAATTCGGCATGGACATCGCGTGAGATGACTTGAGTCGACACCGTATCGGGTTTGAGACCTAAGATCTGACAGGTAATTTCTTCTACTTCTGGGTCAATATTGGCGTAGGTCCCGACTGCACCAGAGATCTGACCGACAGCGATTTCATCTTGAATGTGAGTAAGGCGTTCGCGGTGACGCTGCATTTCGGCTAGCCAACCGGCCAGTTTGAAGCCAAAGGTCATGGGCTCAGCGTGAATTCCGTGCGACCGGCCAATCATTACCGTGTCGCGGTGCTCTTGTGCCTTGTAGCGAATGGCCTGGATCAGATTTTCGACGTGGGTCAAAATCAACTGATGACTGGCGACAATTTGCAGAGATAGCGCGGTATCTAGTACGTCTGAGCTAGTCATGCCTAGGTGAATGTAGCGACCAGCATCGCCGACATACTCGTTGACGTTAGTTAGAAAAGCGATGACATCGTGACGAACTTCGGCCTCGATTTCTAGAATGCGCTCTACGTCAAAGTTGGCTTTCGCTTTGATAGTCTCTACCGCTTCTTTGGGAATACGACCTAGCTGTGCCTGCGCCTCACACACAGCAATTTCTACCTGGAGCCACGTCTTGAACTTGTATTCATCGGTCCAAAGCTTGCCCATCTCGGGCAGGGTATAGCGTTCTATCAAGGGGTGCGATCGCCTAAAGCAACCGGATCATTTTATCGGGTAATT
Source organism: Synechococcus sp. PCC 7335 (assembly GCF_000155595.1). Classification (NCBI taxonomy): domain Bacteria; kingdom Bacillati; phylum Cyanobacteriota; class Cyanophyceae; order Synechococcales; family Synechococcaceae; genus Synechococcus; species Synechococcus sp. PCC 7335. The sequence goes on from NZ_DS989904.1 coordinate 1,355,452, forward strand.
GCCATAGGCTCCCAAGTGATTTTTGATTCGTTTGGCTTTTGTCCAGAAATCTTTGCGCTTAGACCTGTGTTTAGTATCTCCGGTAGGTCCACACCACAGACCTACGCTGCTACCAAAGCCTACGTAGTTACCGACTTGCGCATAGCGATATGCAGCCGCTAGATATACAACTATAGACAGCAATAACCATCACAGTAGCAGCACTTGTTCAAACTTCTATGGCTTACCTTACTCTCTCCACTTGGATCGCAGATGCCATGAGCGAGGCACAGCGCAGTATCGACTTTATGCTATGGAATACCTTTCTCGCGCTAATTCCGCTCGTCTTAAGCCTGTGGCTCTCTCGCTTTGACAAGGCTTCTTTCGAGGATGATCGCAGCTTTAGTGCGAATCGCTGGAACCCGCTCTGGCTTGTTCACAGGCTGGGCTGGTGGCTAGGATGTGCTCTTTTTATCGCTTTCTTACCTAATGCGCCTTACGTACTCACAGATATTATTCACCTGGTCCGATTTATTCGACAAGGGGCATCGCTACCGACAATCTTGCTAGTTTTAATTCCTCAGTATTTAATCTTTATGCTGATAGGGATAGAATCATATGTCCTGTCTATCATCAATCTTGGTCGCTACCTGCTAAAACACGGTCTGAGACACTGGATTCTATCCGCCGAACTGATGCTGCATATGCTGTGTTCAGTTGGGATCTATCTAGGGCGCTTCCCTCGGTTTAATAGTTGGGATATCGTTACGAATCCACAGCGCCTAGCGCTTTATATCACGCAAGATTTGCTGCGCCTAGAGCCAGTGCTAATTATATTAGTAACCTTCGTGATAATCACTACGCTGTATTGGCTGCTAAAGCAGGTTACCTTAGCGATAGTTTGGTACTGGCGATCGCGTGAACACCGTCAGCTTTGGAACTAAAAGCTAGCTGGTTTATCAAAAAGCAAAAAGTGAGTGGGACACAACAATGTCTCACTCACCTTTACAATAGATTTAAAGCGAAATCGGCTAAAAATAGACTACAGCCAAACTGCAAAAACGGAACTATCGAAGATCAGTTTTACTAGTCTGCTAATCAACGTTAACCGGCTCTGGCGAAGAGAAAGTTTGTAGCACAGCCCAGAAAAGCTTGACACTAAGTCCAACTAAACAAACAACAATCCCAAGTGTCAACATAACGCTGGGAACGTGAAGAACAGTCAGTGCGAGCACTACAAGAGCTAAACAAAGGATAGTTATATTCATAGTAAGGCTCCTTCGATCTCTTCGAGAGACTACGCCTCCATCGTAACAATCGTACTAAGTTCTGTGGAGCGCACAGTTTGAACCTTAGTAAGGCTTAATATCTTTGAACTAACTCAAAGTGACAGATATAGTGACAGCCACAAAGATGAAACTGACTATGAGTGAAACCGGGAGCGAAACTGGCTGTCTAGCTAACATTTACTTCAAATCCTTTTCCCCTGGTACCTTCACTCTTGGCTGGAACATCTGTGCTGACCTCTAACTGGGCTACGTTCGGGATGCCTACACTCGCTTTCAAAGTAACCCTCTCAGTATTGATATCTTTCTCCCTAACTTGATCACCCGCAATTTGCAGGACGTCTAAAGCCTGATCGACTGCTGTTTTAATTGCCTCTTCTGTCGCTTTCTCTGCTGCTTCCTTGGGTTGACCCTCAGTCAGACTAGATACTTGACTCACAACTTCGTTCCCTGCTTTTTCAACCGCGCGAGTCACCTGATTAAGGACCTCTTCGCCTTTTTTGATGATATCGTTTTGGCTCATAGATTCGATCCACAAAGGGACAGTAGATAATTCAAGCGCAACGCTTGTTGCCTTATTCTCTTCGATGTTAAAGGGAGCAGCATCTGTCTTGAGATATCTATTGCCTTGAAAGCTCAACTCGGGTTGAAGGTTCGCAGTTCGTTGTAGAGCGGCAGTTCGTTGTAGAGCGATAGCTTCTCTATCAGCAGATCTTTGAGTATCTTCTAGTTCTATATGTCTTCGTTCTATATGTCTTCGGGCTGCATTCCAGAAACGACAGGCGCAGTGTTGCTAAGTTTAAGATCAGGGTGATCGCTTTCTACCTGGCGACAGTTCCATTCATTCTTGAAGAGTAAAACGGGCCGCCCATAGCTATCTTTAACCGTTGCAGTATTAAATATACGCCCGGCTTTCTCTAGGGCGGGCCAGCCGCCTGTTACCCACCTAGCAACACTGTAGCCAATCGGCTCTAACCTTGTTTCTACGTTGTACTCGTTTTTGAGCCGAAACTGTACGACTTCAAACTGCAATTGTCCAACAGCAGCTAAGATCGGATCACGCCGAGACTCGTCAGCAGAATACATAATCTGGACTGCGCCTTCTTCTCTCAGCTCAGAGACGCCTTTACGAAACTGTTTGAACTTAGAGGGATTCGGATTCTTGAGATAGGCAAACATTTCTGGAGAGAAGAAGGGAATGCCTTCATATTCGAGCGGCTCACCTTGATAGATGGTATCGCCAATTGCAAAGACTCCAGGATTGTTTAAGCCAATGACGTCGCCTGGATAGGCAGTTTCTAAAGATTCTCTCCCTTGTCCAAACAGTTTTTGCGGATGCGAGAGACGAACATTTTTACCCGTGCGGGCGTGATTCACGACCATGTCTTTTTCGAACTTACCAGAGCAGACGCGGATAAAGGCGACGCGATCGCGGTGCCGAGGGTCCATATTTGCCTGCAGCTTGAAGATAAAGCCTGAAAACTCTTCTTTGGTCGGCGGGACTGGGCCAATCGTACTTTCATGTACACCTGGCTCTAGCGCATAGTCTAGGAAGGCTTCTAAAAATAGCTCTACGCCAAAGTTAGTCATAGCGCTACCAAAGAACACAGGCGTCATTTGCCCCGCGTGAACCATCTCCAAATCTAGCTTCGGACCAATCTCATCTAGCATCTCTAGCTCTTCTGAAAACTGCTCAAACAGCTCGTCACCAACTAGCGCCTTGATCTTTGGATTCCCCCAATCGAGCACTAACTCTTTTGCTTCTTTACTGCCATGGGCGGTGCGTTCAAACAGATGCACTTGCTTCTTGCGGCGGTCAAAGACACCTTTGAACTGGTCGCCCATACCGATTGGCCAGTTCACCGCATAGGTAGTCAGTCCTAGCTCCTGTTCAATTTCGTCTAATAGCTCAAGTGGCTCACGTCCTGGCCGATCTAGCTTATTGAAGAAGGTAAAAATCGGCATATCGCGCATTCGACACACCTCAAACAGCTTACGTGTCTGTGGCTCCAAGCCTTTCGCCGCATCTTCTAGCATTACGGCATTATCAGCCGCCGCTAGAGTGCGATAGGTATCTTCACTAAAGTCTTGGTGCCCTGGGGTATCTAGTAGATTGATCCAGTAGTCGTCATAGCTAAACTGCAATACGGTCGAGGTGATCGAGATCCCTCGCTGCTGCTCTAATGCCATCCAGTCAGAAACCGCATGCCGCTGAGCGCGCCTAGCTTTGACCGAGCCCGCCTCGTGAATGGCTCCACCATAGAGCAGCAGCTTCTCGGTCAGGGTCGTTTTGCCGGCGTCTGGGTGAGAAATGATGGCAAAGTTACGGCGCTGCTCGACGGCTTCAGCAATTTCGCTTTTAGAAACTAAGGTGGAAGTCATAAGTTGATCAATCGATAGCGGTTGAGACTGCGTAAGTCTAGGTGGCTTCTGTGCTGGTGCCTTTTCCCCGCGTCTTTTGCAGTCGTACTAACAAGCAGAACGTCAGGCAAGCGGCGCTAGGCATCAATTGTAGTCTTTCCCTGCGCTGGTATGTATCTTTGCGTGTGAGCCAAGGCCGATATCAGCCTCCAGCACGTTCCTTCAATCGAAAATCTCAGAAGCTATAGCTTTGTTAAGTTCTATTGGAATGTAGATCTACAGGTGCATTTAGTGGCGTTTGATACTTCTTGGTTGAAAGTATTGCTGTAGGCATCTTTGCCCATCAGATAGGATGCGTGATCGCCATGCAATATCTTCTTCAGCTCAACAAACAAGTAGGTTTCTGGAGTTTTAAACAATGTCCTTAGTGAAAAAGTGCATGGCTGAGGCCGTAGGCACGTTTTGGTTAGTCTTAGGGGGCTGCGGTAGTGCCGTATTAGCAGCTACTTTTGTCGGCGGAGAGATTGCCCCGAATGTTGCATTCCCACTGGGTCTTGGCTTTGTTGGCGTCTCCCTAGCGTTTGGTTTAACGGTTTTGACAATGGCCTATGCCATCGGCCACATCTCTGGGTGCCATCTAAACCCAGCCGTGTCTTTTGGATTATGGGCGGGCGGACGATTTCCGAGTAGTGAGCTGTTGCCCTACATCATTTCTCAAGTGATCGGCGCAATAGTCGGCGCTGGTATGGTCTATCTGATTGCTTCTGGTCAACCTGACTTTGGCGGTGGTAGCTTAGCTGCAAATGGCTATGGTGAACTATCCCCAGGCAGCTTCAGTCTATTCTCTTGCTTTCTGACTGAAGTTGTGATGACCTTCATGTTTTTGATCGTAATTTTGGGTTCAACAGACGGTCGTGCCCCTAAAGGATTTGCGCCAATTTCTATCGGTCTAGCGCTTACCCTTATCCACCTGATCAGCATTCCGGTCACTAATACATCTGTAAATCCAGCGCGAAGCCTTGGCCCTGCCTTATTTTCTGGAGCAGAGTATCTAGCTCAAGTATGGCTGTTTTGGGTTGCGCCTATCTTAGGAGCGCTGCTAGCAGGCTGGTTTTACAACGGCGTACTGGCTGCTGGCTACGAGCCTGATATTACTGGAGGAGTGCCTTCTGAGCAGCCAGTTGTGACGACTAGCAGACCCCGGCAGTAAGTCTGATAGCTTGGACAAGCAAAATTAGCGCTGACTAATTAGTCCTAACTAAAGAGAGCAACACTTTTTATAAGGAGGTGCTCTCTTTTTTTGTCTTACTTGCGTTAGCTCGACTGATATTACACCTTATGAACGATTTTTTCTTTGGACAAAGCTATGCCCGTCTATAGTTCATTGAGGCGATCACTAACAGCGTTTTGAGAAGGTTTAGTCGCTGAGCTGAACTTATCTACCAGGTTGAAAAAGAGATAGGGAGCGGCTAGAACGATCGCTAGTCCGGCAAGGTAGACGACAGCTTCTAAGGCGGAGGGCAGTTGAATGACATCGGTGATGGTTGTGTAGGCCAGCATAGTTTAGATGAGTGGTAGTTGGATTGGGTTAAACGCGCATGCGTTTTCGTATACGCGACAAAGTTCTAGTGTTTGTGATAGCACGACTTTCTGTAGCGATCGCACTTCTCGTATCGATTCTTAAGCTACAGAGCTAGCGATTGATCTGAACTGGGCTACTGAAACTGAGCTATTGCTCTTTGATAACTTTAATGACTACAGAAGGCTACGAAGATGTAGAGAAACCTTTTGTTCTAAACAGACAGAAGTGCTAACTCAATAGACCCATCTGTTCAATTAGCAAGCTCGATCATTGCTTACTTATCAGTGCGAACTTCACTCGCTTTAGAGAAACTTCAGTAATCTTTTCAACAGCAGAAACGCCACGTATCCCAAAGGCTGCCGATAACAAGCAGGCCATGACTCCAATTGCCAAACGATGAACCACTAGCCAGCACCGATTTTGGCGATAGGATTTATTCTGACTACAAACCTACATTGTGGCCTATCATCATATTGTTGCACTCATATTAAGTTGCCGAAGGTGTAAATGTGATTAGGAGCTTGTGATACCTAAATAGATTTCTCGATACCCATATTTGACCAAATCTCTATCGCTAGCAGCAATGCATCCGCATCTTGGTTTTGCTCAATTTCTTCGGCGCGGGTCTCTAGCAGATGTTCTAGTAAGCGCAAGACGAAACGACGCTGCTCGACTGAGAATGACTGCCAACGACGATTTCTATAACCTTCGTAGGTCAGATGAAATAGAAACTGGTCGAGGTAGTAGCTATCTGCCCGGCCTTCTATCGCTAGTCTGACTAAGCTGGGAAAGTAGTAGTGAAAGCCAGCATCGGTCACAAAACAAATTGCATCCCAGCCAGGAGGAAGGTCTTCGTGCGTTAGGCTCTCGCGGTCTCGGCTTTGAAGCAGCGCATCATGCTCAGCGCATTCACAGCAGTGCTGATAGTTGGTGAAGTGCTTTGGGCGAGCAGTAGCACTGAACAGATCGTGAGCAATAGCGATGTAGTCCATTGTCAAGAACAGAGTGGCTAGCCGGGATAAATGTGTCAGCGTGACGCACAGGCTCGTCGCAATATAAGGAAGTGAAAGCCTACTGTGGCTCGTTTAGCCGTGCAGCGGTTCGTAGGCGGGTGCTGGACTACGACGCTCGAATTTCACCGCACACCTAAGTCATAGAAGGGTGATGATCACACTGACAACGACTAGAACAATCATTCCTGCCCAAAATCGATTGATCTTCTGCCACCAGGGTACGGAATAGAGATCTTTTACACTTATTTCTGAAGGCGCGTTGATATCTTGGTAGAGGGTACAGGTCTTGGCGGTAGGACGCTTGGGGAAATTGCAAGTGTCGTCTGCTTCATAGGCACAGGTGTCGCACAAGAACGTCTCGCCTGTAGCCCTGTGAAGTGTTATTCCAGGGTGCCCGTGCGCTTTGAGAACGAGCTGGCAGTGAGGACAGTTGATAGCTGTTGGAGAAACTGTGCGATCGCATCGAGGACAAGTTGCCATAGTCGAAATTGCAGTTTTGCCAGGGTGAGTGGACAGGCGATATGTTTAGGGCAGATGAACCTTTTCCTACCTTGGGAGGCCTTACGGTAAACCGCCCGTCGCCGATAGACATAGTTTGCCAAAATAAAAGCGTACCTGTGTCTTTATTTTTGCCTTGGGAGATTACTTATGGATAGCTCTAATCTACTCAGACAGCTTTTGATGTTTGGCATTGGCACCACTTCGTTAGTGGCTGAACGGGTGAAGCAGATGAGCGAAGAGCTAGTCCGCGACGGCAAGCTAGATCCAGATCAGGCCAAGGGATTTGTCGATGACTTTATGACTCAATTCAATATTGATCAAGGCGCGCTAGAGAAGCAAATGCAAAGACAAGTGCGCAATATCATGCAAGATTTAGGTGTGCCCCGGCAGTCAGAGATGGACGAACTGCGTGGCAGACTTGATCGGTTAGAGCGGCAGATTCGAGACTTGGAAAACAAGCAGTGGCGATAAAAGGGATGTTAATAGCGAGCGTGATAGGCAAGGGGTAAAACGATAGCTGTTCATCTCTATCATATTTTTCTTAACCGCTATGATCGTTGCTGAGTAGTAGACTGCCAGTAGTAAACTTTCTAGCTTTTTGGATCAAGAAGAGCCTACCTATATTGAAATTATGCGAGAAATATTAATTAGCTTTGGCGTGGTAGTGGCTTGCTGCGCGGTACTGCTGGTCGCTCAATTTACCGGTGGTGATGGTGAGAGAGCAGTAGCAGATAGCGTTTCTAGTACGCCTGCGGGTGTAGAGCAATCAGAGACCTTAGTTGCTCAAAGTGCGAGCGATTTGTTAGAAAACGATACCCCAGAGGATGCGATGGCTGAAGATGCAATGGTGCCAGATGAAGAGGTAGTTACGACGGATTCTGGTTTGCAGTACGTAGTGATTGCCGAGGGTGATGGCGCGTCGCCACAGCCAGGCAATCGGGTGTTTGTCCATTATGTCGGTACGCTAGAAGACGGGACTAAGTTCGATAGTTCGCGCGATCGCGGCAAGCCGTTCAATTTCACTATTGGTCGCGGCCAGGTGATTAAAGGCTGGGATGAGGGCGTTGCTATGATGCAAGTCGGCGATAGACGTAAGCTGATTATTCCCCCTGATCTGGGCTATGGCGCTCGTGGTGCGGGGGGTGTGATTCCGCCAAACGCCACCTTAATCTTCGACGTAGAGCTGCTGAGGATCGGCAGCTAAATCAAGACTAGCTGCTACAGCTTTAGCAAAGAACATATATGAAACCCCTGAGCGTGCCAGATAAAGCTTTTGGCCTCAGGGGTTTTTGGTCCATTGAGCTATAGACATGTGATCTATAGACAAGTGCAGCGTTGGTTAAACCTCTAAACGATAGGAGAGTGATGACCACCGTGACTATCAAGCGGCGGCGCAGTTGGTGAAACCAGAGGATTCGTTTCTCCAAAGGCACCCTGCTCGCTAGGATTAACTGCGTTTACCCAAGCATGCATCATTTGGAAGGAGGGTAGGAGCATGACATTCGCATTAGCAATATCTTCAAATGCAAAGCCATTACCTGTTTCTAAGCCCCAAACAACTAGCTCATTGTTCGGATCGTTAAGCGTCGCTGCTGCGTATCTAGTGTAGAGTTCGTGAGGATTTAGATTTTGCTCAAAAGTAACTGTTTTCGGGTCTAGAGGATCGGGGTAATGAATGTATACCGCATCGTGCCGATGCCAGTTTTCCTTGTGCGGTGAAAGCAGCGGATCATCTTTGAACAGATCGGGTACACCCTCATACTCAGGAACTCCGAAATCTATTCTCTCATCTCCGTCCTGGGTTGAGGCAACAAAGTTGCTCCAGAGGTCATCTATATTGTCAGGCTGAACAAGATAGAAAACGCCTAGCACGTCTCTTTCTAGTAGGCTTTCTCCGCCAGAGGGCTCGACGTTCAGGCCGATATAGTCCATGTGGGTTAGATCTTCTTTGGGCTTCGAAAGTGCCCGTGCTATGCGAGATGGGTTGACCCAATGTTCTCCATGACCCTGAAACGCTGGTGTAAAAGCACCATAGCCTTCTAAAATTGCTCTTGGAAAACCAACTTCTGAAAGAAAAGGTCTAACATCCCTATAAAGCTCTGATAGCTGTAAGTCAAGCTCAGAAGATTTCTGTCCAAAAGCTGCGAGCGTGGCTCTAACATCAAACCTGTCGACGCTTCCATCCGCATTGACATCAAAGATGGCCTGTTCACCGACTAGTGGCCTGAAGAACCTATGAAACTGGATTGCGAATATATCCTGAAAGTTGACAATGCCATCTCCGTTAAAATCTGGACGCGATAAGATTGGAGGAGCTTGAAAGGGGTTTAAGAGTGTAGATGAGGTCGTATCGAGATTTCTAATAACTGACTCTGCTGAGAAGTCTGGTATAAATAGTGTTTTCATTTCTTTTTCTCCAATAGGCAGAAAATTTCTTATGTGTTTTTGTTTGTTATGAAGGCGATCGCACCTTGATCTCTCTATTCTAATACTGTAGAAAGAAGGATTTGGGAGATGTTAAAAACTGTTGAACCCATTAGAGAAAACTTCACCAAAGAAGCATGTTGTCACCTAACTGCAGCAACCTCAGTCCTCAACTGAGGCATTGCTGATAGCTACTCGCCATTTCCTCAAAAGATTCTATTCTCGAGCTTCTTCGATGGTCTGCTCGAGTGCGTTGAAGGCAATTCTGGCAGCGGCTTGCTCAGCCATTTTCATCGATCGACCCTTGCCAGTGCCCCATAGCTTATCTTGAAACCAGGCTTCGGCCTGAAAGCGTTCTTCATCACCATGTATCTGACTGATTTCGCTTACTTTATAGGTAGGTAGTGACTTGTAGTGAGATTGAGTCAGCTCTTGCAGCGCGGCTTTGTAGTTCTGTCTAGCTGGGTCGCTACGTAAGGACTGAGTGAGCCGCGCGAAATGAGGATCTAACCAAGGACGAATTAGGCTGAGGTTGCCTGCACTGAGGTATAGCGCGCCAAGGATGGCTTCGAAGGTGTCCGCCAGTCGCGAATCGGTTCCAGCTTTGTCTCCGGCTGCGCTTTTGGACAAAATCAGGTAGCGGCGCAGGTGATAGCGTTTAGCAAGGGTGGCAAGGGTGCGATCGCTAACAATTTGTGATCGCACTGCTGACATATCTCCCAACGCCATCTGCGGATAGCGCTCCATCAGGAACTCTGCCGCTGCCAAGCGGAGTGCTGCATCTCCTAGAAACTCTAGCTTTTCATTGTTCTGGGTAGCTGAGCTAGAAATATCAACCAGCGCTAGCTCTAAAAGCTCTAACCGAACATCCGCTGCGCTAATTCCTAAAGCTGTGAGTAACGCCTCTATATCATTTGAGTTGCCGTTACTTGAAGCGTTGCTATCATCTGGAACATCGCTAGTCGCACCAAGCTTAGTCCGTTCTAGAGTAGTGCGTTTTCTAGCCATAGAAAGTAGATCGCAGGGGGTTGGTCAAAAAAGATCTAGAGCTGGACCTAAGCCGGGTTCTGTTCTCGATAGAAGCAAGACAAAAGCTCACTTCTAAGAGGTGGTTATCTATCTGGGACGCCTGTTACCAAACGCCTCTAGCGGCACACTTAAAGCGGAGCCGGTAAAAAGCCAACCGTTGCTCCTTCGGCCTTGCACCCAACCGGGGTTTACCTGGCCAGCACCTCTCGATGCTGCCGGTGCGCTCTTACCGCACCCTTGCACCCTTACCTGTAAAAGTTTCCTTCCCATCGGCGGTATGTTTCTGTGGCACTCTCCTCACGGTCACCCGCACTGGGGATTACCCAGCAAGTTCGACTTTTCGGGAGCCCGGACTTTCCTCAGAGCCAGAAGCAGAGATTTTTAAAACTCTACTCTTGCCCCGCAACCACTGAGCCAGCTCTAGAGCACTAGTGTATCGCTATTTTATGGCCTTCTACTAGTCAAGATAGTCCAGACTATTTGGTCTAGACTATCTCTCCCAAAACCAGCTACGCGTCCGTTGTCTGTTGCGGCCAGTCCGTCTGAGCACCCATCGCAAGGGCGGCAGCGCAATTTGATCAGGTTTGAACTCTAGCTGGAAGCTAAAAGGAATCAGTAAGTTGATTAGCTCAGTGTCTTGAGCAGTAGCATTCTTTATCCCTACCATCAAATCGAGCTGATAAAGCGGCTGTATATTGTTAGAGTCTGTTGTTGAATTCGTAAGCTTTGATTGGGCTAGACGATCTTCTAAGTTGACTAAGGGTTTGATTAGTTTCATCTGGCCGCTCTTGGCATCGTAGATATAGTTGCTTTCGATTGTGACTTCTGAGGTAACTGCTTGCCCTGGATTGACGACGCTATGAACCTGCGCTTGTGAAAGGTCTCTGAGCATATTGGGGATGCTGCGAACGACTCGGTGGCCTTGCTTTAGCATCTCTAGAGAGCTGTTGTCCCAGTTGATGTAAGTTTGTAGGCTAGCAGTCCTGTTATCAACTGTCACAGACAAATACAGCAACGGCGGTTTAATTGGTTGCTGACCCGTGGGTTTCACCCGAATTTCAATTTTTGGATGGAGCATGGATGCGATCGCCCGGTTATCCAAACCTATCTTCCTAAGGTCAGCTAGCTGTGATGGGTCCATCTTCGATGCATCAGGTGCATCACCAACCAGCAGACAAAGCACCGGAAATCTGACTTCGCTGTCATTAGAGCTTCTTTCTTCAACAACTGCCTTGATTTTGTTAGAACGTACTTTTTCTTGGAAAGAAAGCTGTGTTTGCGTCTGCTCTGCCAAAAGATCCTTATCTAAATGGATAATCACTTTATCCTCTAGCCGATCTTCTAAAGAGAGTGCCATCTGGTAGAGGACGTAAATCACGACCAAAAAGTAAACAGTTAGAAGAAATGCATCCATAGTGGCCGCAAAGATTCCTATTAAAAGCCATGAGAAGAAGGCAGCAACAATTCTTCAGTAAACTGCCATCAAGCTTACATGGGTTCTGCCAGAATGCTTAGCCTCACATCGATTCTGCATTCTATAACAAGGCGCGAGTTGTCGCGGAGACCGAATCCCTACCTGACTTACGCTTAGAGCGCCATTAAAGCACTATTGGAATCCTCAAGTGCGGTCAATACTCTGACAATTTGAAGATATTTTGTTTACAGTGATAGGTGCTAAGAAGAATACTTAAACAGTTGTTTCAGTTGAGTTTGTTGCTTGATGAGTTTCTAAGATCTTTCTCTAGCTATGAAAGATATAACAACTGTGAGTCTTTATTTCCTAAGCAGATGTTTTTCTCTAAGACAAGAAACATAGTATATCTCTTGGCAAACATCGTCTTCTCTAATGCAACGCTGATTTATACAAGTTTGGACAGGGCTGATGCAGACTTGCTCAATGCCCAAGTAGTGAATACGCCTATCAGTATCGGAGGGAGCTACGGTCAGTAGCGTTACCTTATCCGGCGAACCTTATCTAGCGATCAGGACTTCTGTAATTTTGCCGCGCTTGCTTGCTTTAGAGTTGATTGAGCGGGCGGCGGTGATAGTGTGAATCTTGAATCCTGTGTACAGCTCGCGAATGAAGGGACAATCGGAGTTAGAGGCGAGTACCTGTACTCCTTTAGTCGCGAGCTGGCCAATAGTGTCTCTTAGCGCAATTTGCTGTTCGGTGGCGAAGCGATCGCGGCTGTAGGCAGTGAACTTGCTAGTTTCACTGAGCGGATGATAGGGCGGATCGAAGTAAACAAAATCCTGACTATCTTGGGCTTGCTCGGCTATATGAGTGAATGACTGCTCTGAAATATCAGCAATTTGTAACGCAGCTGAGGCCGCTCGGAGCAAGTTGGGTACGCAAATTTTGGGACTTTTGTAGCGGCCCACAGGAACGTTGAACTTTCCTTTTGAATTTTCTCGATACAGGCCGTTGTAGCAGGTTTTGTTCAGATAGATGAACCGGGCAGCGCGAGCGATCGGCTCAGTTTCGATAGCGGCGCGGACATGGTAATAATAGCTCTCGCTGTGCTGCTGTTGATGAATGGCTAGTTGATGAATCAGATTGGCTACCTGGTCGCGCACGCACCGGTACACATTGATCAGTTCAGGGTTAAGATCGCTAAGGTACGCCCGTTTCCCTTTCGCATGCAGCTCGGAAGCTAAATGAAAGAACAGAGCGCCGCCGCCTAGAAACGGCTCGTGATAGCGCTGAAAATCTACGGGTAAAAAGGGCTGGTATTGTTCTATTAGGCGAGATTTTCCGCCTGCCCACTTCAGGAAAGGACGAGACGCTGCGACTAGATGAGATCCTGGTGCTGAGGAGTTGATAGTTGAAGCGGCAAGAGGCGGTGTCATAGATGAACTCTATTGAAGATGCCACCTCGATCAAGACAGCAGCAATAATACTTGCGGTAGGATAATGACTAGTCACTCTAGTTCAGCGTAACCTGTTTTTTCTGCTCCTTATTCTTTCGCTATTATGCAAGAGTTTTTTGACAACGTATCGCGCTATCCTCGCTATCTAATTAGCTTCTCGCTGGGTATATTCTACAACGCGATCGCGCCGCTCATTCCTTTGCTCAAGCGACCCACTACTGCGATCGCTCTAATTAGCGCTGTCATCGCCTCTTTCATTGGCCTTAGTTTCATACTTAGAGCGATGCTGGGTTTGACATAGCATCAGCATCTGTTCCTTGCTTAATTATCCTTTCAATTCAATATGGCAACTAGTAGACGAGTCGCAAAGGTCTCAGCCTCCATTAAGCGTGAAGTCAGCCAAATGCTGCTAAACGACATCAAAGATGACCGCGTTGGTGCTGGTATGGTCAGTATCACCGATGTAGACGTTGCTGGAGACTTGCAGCATGCCAAGATTTTCGTCAGCATCTATGGCACTGACGAAGCTAAAGCAGAGACCATGGCAGGATTAAAAGCGGCTGAGGGCTATGTGCGTCGCCAGCTAGGCCAAAGAATGAAGCTACGCCGCACGCCGGAAGTCACTTTCAAAGAAGATCGATCTTTTGATCTAGCCACCAATGTCTTGAATGTGCTCAACCAAATTAGCGCCGAGCGCAAAGCTGGAGATTCTATCGACGCTCAAGAGCTAGGTAACACTGAACCCTAATAGTTACTGAATGTGCTTTGTCGTGGGTCAGGTGCTTGGATGTTATCAACCCTAGCGATCACCTACAGCTGGTAGGATGTTCGCAAAAAATATAGACTGCGATGCTCTCTTCTCGTTTGCCTAGCCCAGATACGCTGACTCTTAAAGAACAAGTGGCGCAGATGATAGTTGTACGTACAACAGGCCATCTGTTCGATCATGAGGTGGAATATCCGCAGTGGGAGGCTACGAATGCGAAGCTGCAACGCTATCTCTCGCTAGGCGTTGGCGGCGTTATCTTATTAGGGGGAAGTGCCGCAGAAATAGGCATACGCACGCAAGAACTACAGTCTTGGGCAAAGTATCCGCTACTGATGGCAGCAGATATTGAGGAAGGGGTGGGCCAAAGGTTTAGTGGTGCGACCTGGTTTGCGCCACCGATGGCATTGGGTGAGATTGCCAAGAAGGACCTGGACTTGGCGCTTCAATTATCAAAGCGGATGGGAGCAGCGATCGCACAGGAGGCCGCCGCCATTGGCCTGAACTGGCTGCTAGGTCCAGTGGTGGATGTGAATAACAACCTGGATAACCCAGTTATTAACGTGCGAGCGTTCGGCGAGAAAGCGAATGTCGTCGCGAAGCTAACTGGCTCATTTATCGAAGGAACCCAGTCTAGAAAAGATAGCGCGTCGGTGTTGACCTCAGCGAAGCATTTTCCTGGACACGGTGATACAGATATGGATTCGCACTTGGGTCTGCCTGTTATTAACCACGATTTTGAACGATTGCAGGCACTAGAACTGGTGCCCTTTGAACAGGCGATCGCATCAGGTGTAGATAGCATCATGACCGGCCATCTCCAGCTTCCCAAAGTGGATTCAACCTATCCATCTACCCTATCGAAGGTAATGCTCTCTGGTCTGCTACGGCAGGATATGGGCTTTGGTGGTTTGATTGTGACCGATGCGCTAGTGATGGGCGGAATAACTCAGCAGTATGGTGAGAATGAGGCGGCTGTGCTAGCGGTAGAAGCCGGAGCGGATGTGGTGTTGATGCCTAGAGATGTCGAAGGGGCGATCGCCTCGATTTGTAACGCAGTCAACAGCGGGCGGATTCCGGCTAGTGCGATTCTTCAGTCCGTAGAGCGAATCTGGCGAGCCAAGCATAAGATTGCCGATCTGATGGTGACTGACGGCATGTCTCGCCATGCGTGGCAGCATCAGTCGGTGCCGCCTGTGCAGATAGAACAAATTGCTACTAAAGAGGCGCGATCGCTTGCGGCAGAAATTCTGCAAGCCTCACAGCAAGTAAACAACGCGCCGAGCCAGTCGCTTGCTCAGGCGATCAGTCCACCCCTAATTCCAGGACAAAACTTAGTTCTGGTGGACGACTTGCTGCACTGCCGATTTTTAGATCGAACAGCACCGGCTATTGCGTTGCCAGCCAGCCAGGGTTACGAACTGACGTTGATCGATAGTCGAAGTGCAAATACGAAGAACTTACGCACAGATGCGACGACGTTGGTACAGCTATTTATTAGAGGTAATCCGTTTCGTAGTGGAAGGGGGCTAAGTGCGATCGCCTTCGACCTTATCCAAGCATTAGGCAGCAATGTGCAGGCAGTTGTGCTCTATGGCAGCCCATACGTGTGGAAAGATATTCAGGCTCTGTTGCCAAATGAAACGCCCTGTGTATTTACGTACGGGCAGATGAAGATGGCACAGGTGATCGCGCTGCAGCCGCTTCTGGCTCCAAACAGTGCTTCAAACAGCGAGACAACCGAACATATCAAGGCTGCCGCCATCAATAGCGCTTTCACAGATTGAGTTGAGTAAAATTTGCAGCTTGTCTCCCAATGTTGTGAAAAACAAAATCGATAGGAGCAGCGATCACCGCTCCTATCGGTTCTAAAACTTATTTAGCCGTAGACAGCCTATCGATTAGCACCCGCTGCACGCTTGTCCTGACGTACCAGAAAGAGTCCAGCCACTATCCAAAACACCAGCAACCCGGCTGTGATCAGCAGCGTTGTAGTCAGTCCAAAGCTTGCGATCAAAGCAGGCGAGGCGGCGGTAAAGAGTCCACCGCCTACAATCGGCTCAAAGAAGAGCTGCTTGTAAGCAAAACTCTCAAACGCACCGGAGCGATTTTCTGGATCCACCATACGCATTAGTAAAATGCCAGTTGCGGTCACACCCATCGACTGGCCCAAATCACCAATGCCCTTCTCGAACCAATAGTCTGGGAAGAGACGAGGTGCAAACCATAGGAAGAAGGCAATATTCCAGGCGATGCCAAGTATGCTCAAGGTCAAGAAGATACCTAGGTTGCCACCCAGCACCTGTAGAGAGATAGACGCTAGCGCTGTGACGACAACAACATCTAGCGCTGTACCCGCAATATTTTTGGTGAGTCGTGGAATGACTAAAGCATCTAAATTCAACCGCACCATAATCAACTGAACGAGGATGCCGCCGATGAGTGCCATTGGAAACAGCGGTATGTACTCCATCACCGTAAAGCCAGTGCTCGCCCAGGTAAGATTTTCTATTAGAATCAGTGCTTGCTGGATTAGCCAGCCAAAGATAACAGCGATACCTACAAATCCGAAATTGAGAGAGAGCGGGTCAATTAACAGGCCACGGGTAAGGTGGGCTCGCCGTTCTCTGACTCGTTCATTGTCATCGTGCGACAGTTGAGGCACGTCATCTTCTGTGTCCTCGGGAGCCCTAGAGACCGAGATGTGCTGCTTTTTGCGAGCCCAGTCTGCCAACAAGGTTCCCGAAATGATCCCAGTGACAATACCGACAGTTGCTAACCCTAAAGCCAGGTCCGCACCTTCCTCAAACCCTAAGTCTGCAAATGTCGAAGCCATGCCGCCAGCGGTGCCATGTCCTCCTTCAAACCCAATTTCAATTAGCGCTCCTGAGATTGGGTTCGCATCGAATAGCGGAATGAGAATAAACAGGGTGGCAAGAATACCAACAACGTACTGTCCCCAAGCCAAAGATTGACCAAAGACCACCTGGGGGGCAGCCCTACGCCAAATTTGCTTTGGGCTAGGGATAGTTTCTCCTAAGAAAAGTGCAGCAAAAACAATGTTGATAAAGATGCCTGGTGATGAAGACCAGGTTTCACGGATAGGTTCAGAAAACAGACCTTCAGAGAGGAAAGCACCTTCTCCAGCAACCGCAGTCGTGATTGCGCCTAATACTTGCGGACCTAGCAACAGCGCTAGTACGCCAGCAACAATTGACTCCGGTAGATAGAGCCGTTGAATCCATCCAACCTTTTGTTTGATTATTCGGCCTGCTAGGATTAGTAGCGCAATCCAAATGAAGGCGAAGAAAATATCTCGAAGTGTGAGCATAGTGACAGCGCCAGAGTGACAGTTATCTCATGAGGGAGAAATCAGTACCTAGGCAACAATTCTCCTCTTGATAACTAGGTATTTACTCTGAAAAGGCGCTGAAGTAAAGTAAAAACGCTAACGGTTCTATGAAACTCATTCTTTTGAACGCAAAAGAATCATCCCTATGACTCTGTCAGCTACTACCTTTGGCATACAGCTAGGACTTGAGAAGCTAGATAGAGGAGCTGAGATTTGAGTCCTCAAATCCGAGAGTAATGAGCTGTTAGGGCACTACAAAATATCTTTCTGCTTCTGTTGCCACAAGCTAGCGCTTAGGTATACCAAACTATGGACACATAAGATTCCCCAGTTCAGCATCAGGTTTTCCCACGTGGCCTCATAGGTGGCGGTACTTTCAAAGATAGAGACCATTCCGCTGACAGGTTCAGGTGCCATCTGATTGACATCTAAGCTTGCGGCATAGGCTCCAATTGACCAGCGGCTGATCATAATCCAAGAGACGATTCTCGAAGCACCTTCTAATTTGAACAGGATGCCGGAAAAGACAATCTGAGGAATGAGGATTAGCGGTAGGGTGCTGTTTGCCTGGGTTGGGTTGCTGACAAAAGCAGAAATCATCAAGCCTAGGCTGGTACTCGCTAATAGCGTCAGAAAACTGGTTACTAGTAAGCCGAGGCTCCACGGTAGTAAGTCGGGCTGGGGTGCTTCAAAGCTGAGGAGAATAACTAGAACGAGTAGAGCAGTTTGGACGATGGCAAGTCCGGCGTGGATAGAGAATTTGGAGCTTAGATAAGGAATGAGGCGAAGATTGACCAGACGCTCTCGCAGGTAGATATTGGCTTCTTTGACGATGGTTTGGGCGGTGCCAGAAAGTCCGACCCAGATGGTGGCGCAGGTGAAGACGAACAATACCTGCAAAGCCAATGGCCCCTGGGCTGGATCCACAGGGCTAGGCGGTTCGGCCAGCGGATCTTCTGCTTGAAGGGCTAGGCGGATAAGCAATACCCCAATAGGTCCAGTTAAAAAGAGTAGGAGTAGACTGAATCGATCGCGTCCCACCAGTTTCAAATATCGCCGCCCCAGAATTAGCCACTGCCGCCAAGAAGACATCTTCTGTCTCTTGGGTTTCTCGGACTGGGTTGGATTGTTGGCGGTGCTCAGAACCGATTGAACATATTGCGTATAATCTGGCGAATGTTTGAACTTTTGCGACCAGTATTGAACATTTTTAGCACGTTCTTCATCGCTGTTTCCTTCGTCGAGCTTGATATAGATATCGGCAAAATACTTGAAATCGGCTTCGGGAGCTTCGAAAAAAGTCATTGCCGCTTTGGGTGGGCCAAAGTAACAAAGCTGGCCGCCACTACCCATAAAAACAATGCGATCGCACACCTCTAGATTAGAGGTCGCGTGCGTTACCAATACAATGGTTCGACCCTGATCAGCCAACTCTCGTAAAAGTGCCATCATCTTTTTGTCTAATCCTGGATCGAGTCCTGATGTTGGCTCATCGAGAAAGAACAACTTTGGATTTGCTAGCAGCTCTACGGCGATACTGACTCGCTTCCTTTGGCCACCGCTAAGCTGCGAGATGAGGGTATGTCGAACGTGACTAAGTTTGACTTGTTCTAGGGTGCGAGTGACCGCTGCTGGAATATCTGTATCAGGTGGCAAGCGCAATTCGCAGGCATAGGAGAGAACTTCTTCTACCGTGAGATTGTAATGAACAATATCGTCTTGGGGGACATAGCCAATTTCGGCGCGGTATAGATCGAAGTTCTGGCGTAGGTCATCCCCGTTTAAGAGCACTGTGCCGGAGGTTGTAGGGGCAATGCCTAGCAGCGTTTTCATCAGCGTTGACTTGCCTGCACCGCTACCACCGACGATCGCCACTAACTGTCCTGGCTCAATAGCGAGAGAAACATCATTGAGAATTGTTTTCTGTGTCTTGGCATAGTTCACGCTGCGCACTAGATTCAACGCATCTAGGCGAAGCTGATCGCCTCGGTCGAATATCTCTAGGACTTCATTACGCAGCAGCAGCGTGAATGGACCAATTTGAATAATGTCTCCGTCTTGTAAGGCGTAAGGCTGGGTGAGGCGATGGCGATTGACATAGGTGCCGTTGGTGCTGCGATCGCGTAAAACATACCTCGGCCCTTCTCGCTGGATCGACGCATGATAGCGAGAGACCGAAGGCGCATCTAGCGTCATTGTCACCGCATTAGTGACTGCTGCAGGCTCACGACCTAGTGCTACCGTCGCATCTAGCTCTCGCAAGGTTACTTTCATCTGTCTGGGCTCTGCGGTGATCGGCGCGCTCGGCTGCACAACATAATTCATCAAAATCATGTTCTGGGGATTCTGACCAATCTGAAACTGGACATTCTTACGTAGAACCATTCCTGGCTGCATCGTCACCCGCGTATGACTGATAAACAGACCGTTGGTACTCGGTTTCGAGTGTCCATCACCATCTTGAATACGGTAGTACTTATCCTCTTTCGTAAAAACGATATGCCGCCCAGAAATCACGCCCCAGCCCTGAGAAGGCACTACTAGATCTGCCCAAATGCTATCTCTACCTAGACGGTGAACCGATTGGGTTAGGTCAAATCGCAGCGTCTGCTTACGATTATTTAGTTCGATATAAGGCCCAGCAAGCAGCGTAGTAGATGAATGATCCATACCTAAGTCGGTTTTGTTGTGTCAGCAAGAGGAAGATAGAAAAGCGCTAAGTTGAAGCCGGTGTAAATGAGAAAGAAAGAGATTAGATGAATAGATGCGTTATCTCTAGAAAAATGTAAACAGTAAAGAGGAGTGTATCTTTACCTAGATTTTTGATTGTTGTGGAGGAAAAAGCCATTACAATTCATCAAAAGTAGCGTCTTGTTAGCAGCCTATGGTCAGGGTGAGGTTGCTAGGTGGGTATACATATTTTGTAGGTGTAGATATCTCCGAAACGATATCGCTTTACTTATCCGACTCTGTTTGTAGGAGATGACTTCGATGTCTTCAGAGGATTTGCCAGAGAACGTTACCGAAGAACGACTAGGTGATACACCTCTAATTTTGCTTAGCAATCGGTATCGGGTGCTCAATGTACTAGGTGATGGCGGCTTCGGTAAGACTTTTCTGGTAGAAGATACGCATATGCCGTCAAATCGGCGATGCGTGCTCAAGCAGCTCAAGCCAGTGCACGAGAAGCCTGAAATAGCACAGATGGTGAAGGACCGCTTTGAAAGAGAGGCGGCGACGCTTGAGCATCTAGGAGAGGCACACGATCAAATTCCGCGGCTGTATGCTTATTTTCAGGAGGGCGGCGAGTTTTACCTGGTAGAAGAATGGGTAGAGGGCGTGACGCTTACTCAAAAGGTGCAGCGCGAAGGACCGCAGAGTGAGAAGACGGTGCAGGCGGTGGTGGCAAATTTACTGGGTGCGATCGCCTACATCCACAGCCAAAAGATGGTTCACCGCGATATCAAACCGGACAACATTATTCTTAGAGCTAGAGATGGCAAGCCGGTCCTGATCGACTTTGGTGCGGTCAAAGAAACTATGAAAACCGTCATCAACAGCGGTGAACAAAGCACGCACTCTATTGTGGTAGGTACTCCTGGCTATATGCCCAGCGAACAGATGTCGGGTCGCCCCATCTATGCCAGCGACATCTATAGCCTGGGAATGAGCGCTATCTACATGCTCACTGGCAAGATTCCGCAGGAGTTGATGACTAATCCACAAACTGGTTCATTGGACTGGAGAGAATATGCACCGACTGTCAGTAACGGATTCGCCAACTTTCTAGACTGTGCTACCCACGTCAGCCCGCAGAGCCGTTTTGCCACCGTGCAAGATATGCAGTCCGTGCTCAATACGCTGATGATGAGTCAGATGGGTACTGAGATGTCTGCGCCAACTGCTGGGCAGACCACTAGCGCCTCTCATTCGACTCAAACAGTAGTCTCCTCAGCGCCGTTTGTGCCTACCCCAGCCACGACGCACCCGACTATCTCTGATACTATCGCTGTCTCGCCGCTTGGCTCTAACACCACTGGTCAACCTGGCTCTATGCCCTATCCAAGTGGCTCCTACCCCAGCGCGCCATACCAAAGTGCCCCTTATCCAGTAACCAATCAGATGCCCTCGCAGGGGTCTTCCCAATCGTCTTCTCAATGGAAAGGGGCAGTGATTGTTGGCGGAATGGTAGGCTTTAGCATCTTGATAGGGGCGCTGGTCGTCACCCAGCAGATACCTGGTTTTTCTAATCGAGAGGATGACACTGCTGATACGGTCGTAGAAGCAATAGACGAAACATCTACCCCAGATGAGACATCAGATGAGACATCTACCCCAGACGAGCCGCCTGCACCTACGCCTGCACCCGTCGCACCTCCCACTGCAGCGCCTACACCTGCTCCTCCGGCTGCGGCTCCGAATGCGAACGGTTCTGTCGTTGGACAAACAGGGAGTAAAAATGTACGAGCAGGGGCTGGGACTAACTTTGCAGTTGTTGATACGGTGCAGGTGGGCGATCGCATCCGAGTTGTGAATCGGACAAATGATGCTGGTGGCTTTCCCTGGTACCAGATTCTGACGCCTTCTGGCGCACAAGGGTGGATTGCTGGACAGCTAATTCAGATTGATGGTGATGCCGCACCGCCTTCTACTCCGACGCCTCAGCCACCACCTAGTCCGACGCCAACTCCTGTCGATCGAACCAATGCAACCATCGTCAGTACAGAAGCAGGCAGTAAGAATATTCGCTCTGGGCCAGGAACTAATTATTCAGTTCGGCATATTGCCTATCCAGGCGATCGCATTATCATTCAAACCAGCTCTACCGACTCAGGTGGCTACACCTGGTACAAAGTCACTTTTCCAAAGTCGGGCGCGGAAGGGTGGATTGCTGCTCAACTAGTCCAGCGAGACTAGCATAGAGCTAGAGTTCTTGCAGCTAAGATTTTCCATTCTCTCGTCGTGCGATCGCTCGAAGTCTGTCATGCTCTCAAAGTTGTTTCACTTCCTGCCTAACCGCTATCGTCAGCTACTGATTGCTACGGCTACGGCAGTTGCCATTCCGCTGATCGGACTAGCAGTCTATTTCACCTTTCCACAGCCACCGGAACCGGCTGCTACAACACCTTCAGCAGAAACGAGCGCAGAGCCAGAGAGCGCTTCTAAGCTAACAATCACCCCGATTCAGACTGACGCTGAGCCCGTTAGTCCGACGCCCGCTACAGATAGTGATGCGCTAACAGCTATCGAGAACCCACCGCAGATAGAAGAGTACGCAGCTCAATACGACAACCCGCTAGATACTAAATTCAACCACTTTCCCTACGACGAAGCCTACGGCGAAGATATTGTATCGATCGGGAAGTTTACCCGAGAGTCTTATGAACGCGAAGAATATCTGCACTACGAAGCCGCCGATGCCTTTGAAGCGATGAAAGCGGCCGCTGCTGCCGACGCTATCAAGCTTCAGGCAATCTCTGGCTTTCGAACCATTGCTCGCCAGGCGGATCTGTTCGAGGCACAAGTGGCCAAGCTCGGTAGCGAAGCCGCCGCCGCCAAACTCAGCGCTCCTCCTGGGCACAGCGAACACCACACGGGCTATGCCGTCGATATTGGCGATGTCACTCTGCCCGAGACCGACATTACCTATGAATTTGAGTCCACGCCTGCCTATAGCTGGCTGCTGGCTAACGCTGGGCGCTTTGGCTTTGAGCTGTCTTTTCCTAGAGACAATCAGCAAGGCGTCAGCTTCGAGCCCTGGCACTGGCGCTATGTCGGTTCTGAGAACGCTCAAAAGGTCTTCTCAGCACAAGATCAATTTCTACCCTAGATCCGTAGAATCGGGTTTTGGCTCTGCTTAACCTTAAGTGGTCAAAACCTTGAGTACTCAGAATTTGGCATCACATGCCCATCGTCGCGTAACCAGAATCTACGTAGATTACCTGTCCGGTAATGCCGCTAGATAGGTCGCTGCATAAGAACGCAGCCGTATTACCAACTTCTATCTGGGTCACAGTTCGTCGTAGGGGGGCGGTGTCTTCGACGTGATGGATCATATCGAGGATGCCGCCAATAGCTGAGGAGGCTAGCGTTCGGATCGGACCAGCCGAAATGCCATTGACCCGAATATTTTGCGGACCAAGATCAGCAGCAAGGTAGCGAACGCTCATCTCTAGCGCGGCTTTGGCTACACCCATGACGTTGTAGTTGGGTACGACGCGCACGCCGCCTAGATAGGTCAAGGTGACGATGCTGCCGCCTTCTGGCATCAGGTCTTTGGCACCTTGAGCTAGGCGAGTGAGGGAATAGGCGCTAACGCTAAGGGCCAAGTCAAATCCAGCGCGAGACGTATCGCTAAAAGCTCCGGTGAGATCGTCGCGGTTGGCGAAGGCTAGACAGTGGATCAAGATATCGAAGCTGCCCCACTTGTCTTTGATAGTGCTAAAAAGTGTGTTGACCTGCTCATCGTCTTGAACGTTGCAAGGAAGAAACAGACTGGGGTTAAGCGGTTCGGTGAGGTCGCGAACTTTCTTCTCAGCACGGCCTTTTTCATCAGGGAGATAGGTGACGCCAATCTCTGCACCGGCTGCGTGGAGCTGTTGGGCAATTCCCCAAGCAATCGAGCGATTGTTGGCGATGCCGGTGACAAGGGCTTTCTTTCCGGTCAGATCTAGCATGACTCTTTATCTAATACTTATGTTGAATGCGCTTTAGGAGCATACTGAAAAAAGGGGCTCACCCGATAGAGGCTGGCCATATCGTTACTGCTTCGCTGCTCTGTGTATGACAGCTCCTAAGTTTCGATTTGACGGCTCTAACTGCTCTAGTACGCTTTACTTTGCCTCCATCCAGTTCTTTCCAGCCTGCGCTTCTACCTTCAAAGGGACCGCCAAAGAAACCGCATCTTCCATGGTCTGCTCAATTTTTGGCTGCAATTCTTCCCATTCATCCGGTGGTACTTCGAAGATTAGCTCGTCATGCACCTGCAATAGCATGTTTGCCTGATAGCCCTTGAGCAGCTCGTGCAAACGAATCATTGCGACCTTGATAATATCGGCACTAGAACCCTGGATAGGCGCATTAGCGGCGGCTCTAAGTAAGCCAGCATCATAGCCGTTCGTCCGCAAGCTGCTTAGATCAATTTTCGTAGGGTCTGTTCCTTTGAGAGCTTGCAAGCTACGGGTCGTGAAGTTGAAATACCGGCGGCGTCCAGCAATGGTTTTGACGTATCCGTATGCGATCGCCTCTCGCTGCATCTGTTGCAGATACTCGAACACATTTGGATAGCGCTGGTTAAATCGATCAATAAACGTCTTCGCATCTAGTCGATGAATATCCATCTCACGCGCGAAGCGAGCCGCGCCCATGCCATAGATCACACCGAAGTTGATGACTTTCGCCATACGTCGTTCCTCGACGGTGATCTCGTCTTTGTCTTTGTCAAATAGCAGTGTCGCCGTTAGCCTATGAACGTCTTCATCCTCTCTGTAGGTCTTGATCAAGATCGGCTCTTCGCTCAGATGCGCTAGGATTCGCAGCTCAATCTGAGAATAGTCTGCTGCAACTAGCTGCCACCCCTCTTTCGGTAAAAAAGCCTGACGAATCTGGCGACTAAAGGCCGTGCGCGTTGGGATATTTTGTAAGTTGGGATTAGAAGAAGACAGCCGACCTGTAGTAGTGATAGCCTGATTGAAATCGGTATGTACGCGGCCCGTGTTTGGTCTAATCAAAGCTGGTAAGGCATCTACATAGGTCGACTTTAGCTTCGATAGCGTGCGATATTCCACCACGCTATCGACAACGGGATGATCGCCTTGGAGCTTTTCCAAGGTTGCTGCGTCAGTCGAGTAGCCAGTTTTGTTCTTACGAGATTTGCGCTTATCGAGTCCGAGCTTTTCAAAAAATAGTTCGCTAAGCTGCTTGGGCGAGCCGAGATTAAACTCTTCTCCGGCTGCGTCATAGGCCGCTTTCTCGATACCTGCTAAGTCGCTTTCTAATTGTTTAGAAAATTGGTTTAGATACGCTTTGTCGATTCGGATGCCAGTGGCTTCCATCTTGGCTAGAACAGGTTCGACCGGCAACTCTACCTCTGTATAGAGCGTTGCCAGATCAGGAACTTCTTGAAGATCGGCTTTTAGTAAGGGTACTAGTCGATAGGTCGTATGAACGTCGCTGCCGCAGTATTGGGCGACTTCTGCGATCGCAACTTCCCCAATCGTCTTTCCTTTTGGAACCAAATCCGTATAGCTAACCGTTGTCAGCTCTAGATATCTCAGGGCTAGGTCCGACAGGTTATGACTATTTTCAGGATTGAGCACATAGCTAGCGAGCATTGGATCGAACACCACGCCCGTTAGTGACACGCCTGCTCGCCGTAGCACCAAGCGATCATACTTCGCATTCTGAAATACCTTTGGATACTGCTGATCTTCTAATATTGGCTTGAGCGCACTCAGCACAGTCTCCATGCTGAGCTGCTCTCCTGCCGTATGCCCTACCGGAATGTAGGCCAGAGCCGTCGGCCCCTCTCCCCAGCAGCAGCCGATGCCGACTAGATCAGCTTCTAGCGGATCAATTGAATTTGTCTCCGTATCCCAGGCCACTGGCTGCTTAGTATCAGTGTGAGCCTTCAGCGTTTTAGCCAACTTTTTCAACTGCTCATCGGTTGTCACCACCATCGGCTGAATAGATACGGAATCTAGTCCCATACTGGTAACAGCGTCTGTCTCTTCTGCGCTAAAGAACGCTAAATCTGGATCTTCAAAATCATCTGGAAAATCGCTTGGAACCGGAGCCGCCTTCGGTCTTGGCTGATAGTCAGACTCACCGCCAAAAGACGCCTGTAACTTACTCAATCGGTTGACAAAATGTTGAAGCTCCAATTGCTTCAGGGCCGGAATCACATCTTCAGGATTGAATCCCTCTAGCTTGCAGGTTTCCAGATCTGTTTCTAGAGGTACGTCCGTCTTGATCTTTGCTAGCTGCTTCGATTGGGCGGCATCTTCTTTACCTGTTTCCAACCGCTTCTTCACTGCCCCTTTCAGCTCGTCAATCGAAGCGTAGATCGTTTCCAAATCGCCGTAGGTGTCTAGAAGCTTGACCGCCGTTTTCTTCCCGATACCCTTGACCCCCGGAATGTTATCTGAGGTATCACCACAGAGCGCCTTATAGTCAACGACCTGAGAGGGCAATATGGAGAGCTTTTCGAGGACTTCAGCGTTGCCATACTCTTTAGTCGTGCTGGTCTTGCTGCCAAAGGTGGTGCTTAGATACATCACCTTGATTGCCTCTTCAGGATCGATTAGCTGAAAAAGGTCTTGGTCCCCACTTAAGATCTTGACGCGGTAGCCCTTTCCCTTCGCCCGCACCGCTAACGTACCGATCATATCGTCGGCCTCGTAGCCAGGCAGGGAAAAGATAGGGAGCTGAAAGGCACTTAATAGCGCTTTTAGGTTCTCAACATCTTCAGTAAATTCCTCTGGAGTTTCAGCGCGCCCAGCCTTATAAGTGTCTGTGATTTCGTGTCGAAACGTTGGTTCTGACAGGTCAAAGGTGATGGCTGCGTAGTCTGGCTTTTGCGCTTCGAGGTTGTCCATTAAGGACTTCAAAAAGCCAAAACAGACACTCGTCGGAATCCCGGTAGAGGTTCTAAGGCCCCCATCGCGACTACGGGCAAATGCGTAGTAAGAGCGAAAGGCCAGCGAATGCCCATCTACGAGCATGATTAAAGGCTTATCAGAAGAACTCAAAGCAACATCAGAAGAGCGACCCGTTTATTATCAGTCTTTATTTCATTCCTGTGTTAACAAAACTGCGTCAATAAAAAAGCACTTAGAGTGCTCTAAGTGCTTTTGATCGATTTCTAGTTGATGTTCTCTTAAGGAAGAGGAAGCTCGACTGCGTACTCCCATACGACAGTGCGGACAAGAAAACTCTGGGATTAGCGGTAGCTGACCAGATAATCAGACTAAGCTAATCGGACTAAAGTAAGAGACCTTGTTATGCTCCGAGAGATAGTGTATCAACAATTACCGTTTTTCTGGTAACAAATCTTCATCGTTTTGAATAAGCGCTGGTGGCTTTACAAGCTGGGTGCATTCGGTTTGGTTCGAGACATCGTCCTAGAACTCTCTGGTTCAGGCTGTTTCAGCGGGTTATCAGCTTTGTGATGTGGTGATAGAACGCTTTGTAGTCGTGATTGAATAACAGTGATCGCTGACATACGCTAGGTAAGGAATGACGAATGTAGAATGGTCAAAGACTAGTCAAACATGCGAAGGAAGATCTAAATCAAACCTTATTCCCAATATCTCTGCCAATATAGATAAGGTTTATTAAACGGCTTTAGAGCTTTGCAGATTACTTTTTTAGGAACCAGCTCAGGGGTCCCAACCCGGTCTCGTAACGTATCTAGTGTCGCCTTGCGTCTGCCGCAAAGAGCAGAGGTCTGGCTATTCGACTGTGGGGAAAGTACCCAGCATCAGTTTCTAAGGAGCGATTTTAAGTCCAGTCAAATTCGCCGAATCTTTGTTACTCATATGCATGGTGACCATATCTTTGGGTTGCCAGGTCTACTTGCGAGCTGCGGTATGGCGGGTACTGGGCAACAGCAAATCGACATTTACGGTCCACCTGATCTAGGTAAGTACTTAGAGTCCTGCCGCCGCTATTCCAAAACACAATCTTCCTACCCTATCAAGGTTCACATCACTGAACCTGGTACTGTCTATGAAGACGAGGACTACAAAGTCATTTGTCAAAAGTTAAAGCATCGCATCCCGGCCCACGGTTATCGGGTCGAAGAAAAAGACCGTATAGGCCACTTTGATGTGAGGCGAGCAGCTACGCTAGGCATTCCGCCTGGTCCCCTCTACGGCAAGCTCAAACGCGGCGAAGTGATCACGCTCGCTGACGGTCGCAAGGTAAATGGCGTAGACCTTTGCGGTCCCACTATTCTGGGACGTAAATTTGCTTACTGTACCGATACGGTTTTCTGTGAGAGCGCTATTGAGCTAGCAAGTCAAGTAGACGTTTTAGTTCACGAAGCGACCTTTGCTCATCAAGATGCCGAACTAGCCTACCAGCGTATGCACTCTACCTCTACTATGGCAGCACAGGTCGCTTTAGCTGCCCAGGTAAAGCAGCTAATCATGACTCACTTTAGTCCTCGATATGCTCCTGGGAATGCCATAGAGCTTGATGACTTGCTTGCAGAGGCTAAGGCAATCTTCCCAAATACGCTAATGGCCAAAGACTTTCTCATCTATGACATTGTGCGACAAGGTAAGAAAGTCCAAGAAAAAGTAGCTGTTTAGCCATTCTGCTCGGATACGTGATGCTGGATATCACTGCAAGGTCTAGGACTACACTACCTGGTGTCTCCTCTTAGCACGCGAATATTCCTAAATTGTCAGTCAGTTTAGCCACCTGCTAGTCAGTTTGAACATTCGTCGGTTTGAACATTAGTCAGTCAGTTTGAACGCTATGCCCTTTAGACACCATACGCTGCTTAATCTGATTGAGTCGAGCCTGGCTATCAATTGGTAGCCGCGGCTGGGGAACTTCCTCATTGGGCCAATCGGCTAGATCATGGCATGGACAGGTGAACGGATTGATAACGACTTCTGGTGTTGGAACGAGCATGCTGCAGCGGGCGCAGCTAGCCATTTCCCATCCTGGGGAAAGCAGTTCGGCAATACTTTGATCGGTTCCTTTTAGGTAGCAATCTGTGCCTTCTTGATTCAGAATCTTTGTCCAGCAGTCTTCGAACTCGCTACTGAAGTGATCGCCTTGAAGGACTGTCTTTGGCTTACAAACGAT
Source organism: Synechococcus sp. PCC 7335 (assembly GCF_000155595.1). NCBI lineage: Bacteria > Bacillati > Cyanobacteriota > Cyanophyceae > Synechococcales > Synechococcaceae > Synechococcus > Synechococcus sp. PCC 7335. The sequence continues at coordinate 1,384,436 of NZ_DS989904.1, forward strand.
CTGATCATCAGCAGTGACAACCGGCTTACCTAGCTGTAACCAATAGGCCAAATATCTTTTGACTTGGAGTGGGGAGGCCATTAATTCGTCGATAAGGAATAGTAACTGACTGAGAAAAGCTGATGTAAAAAGAGGGCTAACAGTGCGTAGATTCTAGCTTTAGTATCTACACAGCTTTCGTTTTCGCTCAAAATAATTAAGAATTTACTAAGTCACTTTGTTTGTTGCCGCTACTTCTGGTGAGCAGGCCCCTCCACAGGGGTGCCTAGCTGTTTGAGGTTGATGGCATAGCCACTTGTCACTAGATAGACCTCAGTAGAAAACTGAGCGATCACACGATTGAGATTACCTAGGCGATCGCGAAACCTCCTTCCCAGCTCGTAGGCAGGCACTATTCCCCACCCGGTTTCTTCTGCTACTAAAATCACCTCTGAGTCCGTCTGTTTCAACGCCTCTATCAGCGCTATCTGCGACTTTTCCCAGCTAGCATCATCTTGTTCGATGAGATTGGCTAGCCAAGTGCCCAACGAATCTACAAGCAAGCAAGATTGAGGGTTAAGGCGATCACTAGATAAGATTGCCTCTGCTAATGCAATTGGTACCTCTTGCGTTTGCCATGATATGGGACGGCGGGTGCGGTGTTGATCTATGCGCGATCGCCACTCTGTATCGTTCAATGTCGTTTTGGCCGTTGCGATATACACCACTTGCCGATTGTTGCGTGCGGCATCTCGAGCGGCGAGTTGCTCGGCCCATTCGCTTTTCCCAGAGCGACTAGGACCGGTGATCAGTGTAATAGACATTCTGTGAATATTAGGGGATATTTGAGAGAGATATATCCCCAACCCATGCTAAAGTAAAAGACTGTAGTTATGCAGTTACGTCCTTAGTAGGAAAGCTGCAATTGGAGGTTTTCGCTTGGAGTCTGTCGAGTCTACGGCTGCTACGCCTGAATCGGATGCCCGATTCATATTAAAAGTGCTTTGGTTAGATAAAGACGTTGCCCTGGCAGTCGATCAGGTCGTGGGCAAAGGCACTAGTCCGCTAACGTCCTATTTTTTCTGGCCTCGTAACGATGCGTGGGAACAGTTAAAAACAGA
>NZ_DS989904.1:1385635-1502384 GCF_000155595.1 Synechococcus sp. PCC 7335
TTAGTCTGCATAGGTAAGTTGGGAATAACGACTGAATCAGTAGGCAGATATATCTGTTTGGAACGATACGCCCAGCTACCTTTAGGATTTTGATAGGGAGCTTTATAGCATTCTAAAACTGCATCTAAGAGGTTAAAGATCCAATAGTGAGCAATATCGTACTCCGCATAGAGCGAGAGCTTATTGCTTTGGTCGTAGGCTATTGATGAGTCTGAGACCTCAACTAACAGTAGGATATCCTCTGGCTGAGGATGGCCATCCATGTAGTCATCTATGCGATTGCGTACGATCACAAAGTCTGGTTCAGGTTCGCTGTGTATAGGTAGTAAGATAGGTGACTGACAGCGGATAGTGGCAGTATCGCCTATCTGTTTTAGTAATTCTCTGCACAAACGGGTGATACAAACTTCGTGCGCTACGCCTTTAGCTGCCATATAGACAATCTCACCTCGAATCAGCTCTACGCGGTTCTTCTCTTGGAAGAAGCCAAGCTCAGCTAGCTGATGATACTCCTCTAGACTGAATCGTTTGGCAGTAACTGGTGACATTGAACCCGAAAGGTGCAGAATAGTTGGATTATAGCGTTTGGTTATCGGGGTGATGTCTGGCTCTATCGCAAAATAAGCAGTACCGACTGATCAATCGGTAGGATATCTGCTCAGAGAGGGATAGCTACAGTAGGACTGCTTAGCCGGAAGCTGATTAGATACTGCGAGATTTGTGCAAGATTTGATGTGTTCTGCGGCTCTAACTCGCGTACCCTTGCTAAGCAGCGGGACTCATCGCCTTGGAGGTGTTCGCAGAGGGAGTTCCTTTTGCAATTGCTTTTAGCCGCTCGATTCTGTCCTCTGTCGGTGGATGAGTCAGGAAAAGCTTCATCAAGCCTTCTTTTGATAGCGGATTGACGATAAATAGGGGCGCAAAGGCTGGATTGCCGTGAATGGGAACTTTTTGACCTATTTCTTCTAGCTTTGTCAGGGCACGGACCAAGGCAAGAGGATTACCGGTAATTTCAGCGGCGCCTTCATCTGCGGCATATTCTCGGGTTCTAGAGATAGCCATGCGTAGTAGTCCAGCGCTGAAAGGGCCAATCACTAACAAAAATAAGATGGCTAGAGGATTGTTGCCTCGGCGTCCTATCCTAGCAATCGGAACGTATAGTGCGCCAATAGTTAAGATACGTCCGAGATAGGTTAATGAACCTGAAAGAGTACCCGCGACGGCCTGGGTGAGGGTGTCGCGATTGCGGACATGGGTGAGTTCGTGGGCAATCACAGCGTCTAGTTCGTCGGGTGGAAGCAGGTCGATAATGCCTTGGGTAAGCGCGATCGCAGCGTGCTCAGGATCGCGCCCAGTCGCGAACGCGTTTGGTGACTCCGATGGGAGAACATACAGTTTAGGATTTGGCAGCTCAGCGCGATCACATAGTTTTTCAATCCGTTCGTACAGCTCCGGTGCCTCTTCTCGTGCTATCGGCTGCGCCTTGAATGCAGATAGGGCTGCCTGATCAGAATAGTACCAAGAACCAAAGCTACTGAAAGCAGCAAACGCCAATCCATAATACAGACCCGTTTCATTGCCGACTAGCAGATAGCCTGCTAGCACGATTAAACCACTGAGCAACATCAGCAACAGCAGCGTTTTTAATTGATTGATTCGGACCATGGACTGACTTTTCTGACCTCTTGCGCTGGAGTTTATGGCGTTACTGCGCCTTGACTAGTTAAGCGCATAACCCCAAACGCACTTGTCCCCCGTAGGTGAGATCTCCCTTTTCACTCTAGCTACATCATCACTAGCACTAGCTAAGCGAACAGAAATCGCTGTAGAGTTAGCGCTAAGTTCTAAATCTACAGCGATTCACAAGGGATAGATTGTTCCAAATCTCTAGAGTTTACCACCTGCTGCTTGCAAGCGAGCGCGGGCTTTCTTCAGGGCTTGATTTGCTTTCAACGTGCCCTGACGATCTTCTACAGAAAGGCTGTTTGCCTTTTCTTGGGCTGCTGCATAAGCTTTCTCGGCTTCGGCTTGATCGATACTATCACCACGTTCTGCGCCGTTGACAAGGATAGTCACCTCATCCTCGTCGACTTCTGCAAAGCCGCCCATCAGCGCGATCGCAGTCCACTCTTTTGCCCCTTCCGCCGAACGCACTCGCAGCACACCCGTATCTAGCGCTGTTAGCAAAGGCGCGTGGCCGCCTAAAATGCCCAGCTGACCAGTTGTGCTTGGCAAAATCACTTCTTCAGCTTCGTCATCCCAGACCGTTTTATCAGGCGCAACCACACGCACGACTAAAGACATAGTTCTCTGTTGAATAATGTTGTTAAAGAAGGAAGCACCCCCACTTGAGAGGGGCATTGCTTCCTATTTGGATCAAGACGTTACTTAGCAGCGTCTTCTTTCATTTTCTCAGCGGCTTCGATCACCTCTTCAATGCCGCCCTTGAGGTAGAAAGCCTGCTCAGGAACGTCATCTAGCTCGCCGTCAAGAATCATGTTGAAACCCTTGATAGTATCTTCTAGCGTGACGTACTTACCAGACATACCCGTAAAGACTTCTGCAACAAAGAAAGGCTGAGAAAGGAATTTCTCTATCTTACGAGCGCGGGCTACTACCTGGCGGTCTTCTTCAGAAAGCTCATCAAGCCCCAGAATTGCAATGATGTCTTGCAGTTCCTTGTAGCGCTGTAGCGTGGACTGTACCGCCCGAGCTGTGCCGTAGTGCTCTTCGCCGACGATGTCTGGTTGAAGCATGGTGGAAGTAGAATCCAAGGGATCTACCGCCGGATAGATGCCTTTGGAGGCTAATGCCCGTGAAAGCGTGGTAGTCGCGTCTAGATGGGCAAAGGTCGTAGCCGGAGCAGGGTCGGTTAAGTCGTCCGCAGGCACGTATACCGCCTGAATAGAGGTGATAGAACCATCGGTTGTAGAGGCAATCCGCTCTTGCAAGTCACCCATGTCGGTTCCTAGCGTGGGCTGATAACCTACCGCAGAAGGCATTCGGCCTAGCAGTGCGGATACTTCAGAACCGGCCTGTACAAAGCGGAAGATGTTATCTACAAACAGCAATACATCTTGCTTGTTCACATCACGGAAGTACTCAGCCATTGTCAGCGCAGAGAGGGCTACGCGCATGCGAGCACCAGGCGGCTCATTCATTTGACCGTACACTAGAGCCACTTTCGATTGGCTAAGATCGTCGGCATTAATTACGCCAGACTCGATGAATTCGTTGTAGAGATCGTTCCCTTCACGAGTGCGCTCGCCAACGCCACCAAATACTGAAACACCGCTATGCTCTTTGGCAATGTTGTTGATTAGCTCTTGAATCAAAACAGTTTTGCCGACGCCAGCGCCGCCGAATAGCCCAACTTTTCCGCCGCGTCGATAAGGAGCCAGTAGGTCTACAACCTTGATACCAGTCTCAAATACAGCTGGCTTTGTCTCAAGGTCGACAAGCTCAGGCGCAGGTCTATGAATAGGTAGAGACGATTCGGCATCGACAGGACCTTTCTCGTCTACAGGTTCACCTAAAACATTGAAAATTCGTCCTAGCGTTGCTTTCCCAACCGGGACGTTGATAGGACTACCTAAATCCTCAGCTTCCATGCCGCGTACGAGTCCATCGGTAGAACTCATCGAGACCGCACGAACCTGAGAGTCACCCAGTAGCTGCTGCACTTCACAAGTAACCGTAACTTCCTGCCCAGCAGGATTTGTGCCCGTGACTTTAATCGCGTTATAAATCTTTGGAAGTTCGCCATTGGGGAACTTAACGTCTAAAACTGGGCCAATAATCTGAGTGATGTAGCCAGTGTTTGTTTTCTCTGCGGTGGAGACCATTCTGTGCGCCTGTCCTACGTTTTAGCTGATACCGCGCCTAGTTACGATCTAACCAAAGTAACTCCAAATGTAACTTCTTAATAAGATCAACTCGCGCCATACTCAAGATTATCACTAGATGTCAGGCTTTAAAAAATATGAAGTGTGAATGATGAATGACGAATTTACGCAGAGTGTAAGTTCTACTCAGCCATAGGAGCGGACTTATAGAAGCGCTTGCTCTTGTGCCTAGAACTTCGCTATTGGTCTTTATCTTATTGGTCGTTCTCTTAGTTCGGTAACCCGCACCGTCTGTCCCGTTGCATTCATCTCCTCTATTTCGATAGATTAGCACTCGACAGCAGAGAGTGCTAACTCTTGCTTTTAACTTTTGATAGGGCCCTAGCGAAGATCGCAACTGATTACTTTGCTGGGCTTTAATCGTGCCGGCATTAGCATGATTTGCTGAGCCGGGACAAGCACAACATTATTTTGATTCACAGCGGAGAAGTCACAATGGCAGCTATCTCTTTAGGTAAAGCAACACTCAAGCCCTTGGGCGATCGCGTATTCGTCAAAGTCAGCGAGTCGGCAGAGCAGACTGCTGGCGGTATCATTTTGCCTGATGCGGCTAAGGAAAAGCCTCAGGTTGGCGAAATTACAGCCGTTGGCCCTGGCAAAGTAGACGAGAGCGGTAGCCGCCAGTCCATGGATGTGAGCGTAGGTGATAAGGTGCTCTATTCCAAATACGCGGGTACCGAAATCAAGATGGAAGGCGGTGAGTACATTTTGCTTTCTGAAAAAGACATTTTAGCTACTGTTACTTATTAGTTATTTGCCTAGCTAGTTGGTTTCCCCACAGCTACTGGTTCATCTTGTTTTTTCACTAACACTCTTCCCTATCTATAACTATGGCAAAACGCATCATCTATAACGAAAATGCCCGACGCGCTCTAGAGCGTGGGATGGACATTTTGTCTGAAGCGGTGGCAGTCACCCTCGGTCCTAAAGGCCGTAACGTCGTACTTGAAAAGAAATTTGGCTCTCCTCAAATTGTCAACGACGGTGTGACTATCGCCAAAGAAATTGAGCTTGAAGATAACGTCGAAAACACTGGCGTCTCGTTGATTCGTCAGGCAGCGTCTAAGACTAACGACTCTGCGGGTGACGGCACGACAACTGCGACTGTACTAGCTCACGCGATTGTTAAAGAAGGCTTGCGCAACGTAGCGGCAGGTGCAAACGCGATCGCCCTCAAGCGCGGCGTTGATAAAGCGACGGCTTATCTCGTCGATAAGATTGCTGAGCAGGCACAGCCAGTGGGTGATTCGAATGCGATCGCCCAGGTGGGTTCTATCTCTGCGGGTAACGATGAAGAAGTCGGTCAAATGATCGCCAACGCTATGGAGAAAGTAGGCCGCGAAGGCGTTATCTCCTTAGAAGAAGGCAAATCGATGTTCACCGAACTCGAGATTACCGAAGGGATGCGCTTTGACAAAGGCTATATCTCGCCTTACTTCGTGACTGACCCCGAACGGATGGAAGCGGCTTTTGATGAGCCCTATATCTTGATCACTGACAAGAAGATTGCCCTTGTACAAGATCTTGTGCCTGTGCTTGAGCAAGTTGCTCGTGGCGGCCGTCCTTTGCTGATCATCTCCGAGGATATCGAGAAAGAAGCGCTAGCTACTTTAGTGGTCAACCGTTTGCGTGGTGTGTTGAATGTAGCTGCGGTCAAAGCACCCGGTTTTGGCGATCGCCGCAAAGCCATGCTTGAAGATATTGCTATTCTCACAGGCGGTACCCTGATTACCGAGGACGCTGGGCTTAAAATTGACACGACCACTCTCGAGCAGCTTGGCTCGGCTCGCCGCGTCACTATCACCAAAGACAGCACAACTTTGGTCGCTGAAGGCAACGAGGCTGCTGTGAAGAGTCGCTGCGATCAGATTCGCCGCCAGATTGACGAGTCTGAATCTAGCTATGACACTGAGAAGCTACAAGAGCGCTTGGCTAAGCTCTCTGGTGGTGTCGCCGTGATCAAAGTCGGGGCTGCAACCGAGACCGAGATGAAAGACCGCAAGCTTCGCCTTGAAGATGCGATCAATGCAACCAAAGCTGCTGTTGAAGAAGGTATCGTTCCTGGCGGCGGCACGACGCTAGCGCACCTTTCTCCTGGTCTAGAGTCCTGGGCGACTTCTAACTTAGAGGGTGAAGAGCTAGTTGGTGCAATGATTGTGACTCGTGCGTTGACTTCACCGCTGAAGCGAATCGCTGAGAACGCCGGTCAAAACGGTGCAGTGATTGCTGAGCGGGTCAAAGAGAAAGACGCCAATGTTGGCTACAACGCGGCGACCAATGAGTTCGTCAGCATGCTAGAAGCTGGTATTGTCGATCCTGCAAAAGTTACCCGTTCTGCTTTGCAAAACGCGGCTTCTATCGCAGCGATGGTGCTAACTACAGAGTGCATTGTCGTTGACAAGCCTGAAGACGATAAAGCTCCATCAGGTGGTGGTATGGGTGATTTTGATTACTAAGTCGAAATCGGTCGAGCCAGTAGAAAAGTAAAGGAATTTAGCTAGACTAATCTCCTTTTACCAATTCTAGAACCAGGCGGTCTATCTTTTGATGGGCCGCCTTTTGTGATGACGATGCTAGGTTTTAAACAGGCAGAGCTTCTTTTCAAGAACCTTCTGTACGACTTTCCTAAATGATGAAGCTCTTCCCATTTGTGATATGACGCCTGATGACCTGACTGATGCACTGACCGCTAGATTTGGCAAGGCCGCTCAGTATGCGCCCCCGGATGCTTGGCAAGTAGAAACGGAGGAGATGCGGCTGATTGCGATCGCAAATCCGCCGCTTCTAAAGCTCATGACACCAATCATGCCAATTGCGGAGGCTCAGTCATTCATCACTCAAATGCTAGAGGCTAACTTCGATCAGACTCGAGAGGCCCGCTACGCTTTTCATCAGAACGTCGTTTGGGGCGTTTCTCAATTTGATTTTGAGTCCTTGACTCCGCCGTTGCTAGCACGAGCTATTGATCAACTAACCAAAATGAAATCGCAAGGCGCAGAGATTTTTTTCTCTCGTTTAATGGAAGCCCAAATTACTCAGATTATTACTGCCGCTAAACTTCAAGGCCAGTCTCTAGAAGACACAATCAGGACCTTAGACCGCTTCTACTCAGAAGGGGTGATGGGTGAGATGGGCGAGCAAGATTATCAGAATAAGGCAATGACGGCTTGGCGAGCACAGCTAGAGAGGCTTTGGCCTACTGTCGATGTTGATCGGGCGTAGCACTATGAAGATCGTGAAGCAACTAACGAAGCAACAGATCATTGAACAGCTAAAGCAAGACTACGAGAGGTTCCCAAAAGACCAGTCCTATGGTCTCTACGCTGAAGATGTAAAGTTTAAAGACCCAATGAACAAGTTTGAAGGAGTTGAGCTGTTTCGCCGAATGATTGGCTTTATCGACTGGTTCTTTGGGGATGTGCAAATGGATCTGCACAGTATCGAAGCGTCTGCGCCCTCTCTAATTGAGCTGCGGTGGACGCTTAATATGAATCCCCCCGTTCCCTGGTCTTCGAGACTCCATATCCCTGGACGCACGGAGTTATGGCTAAGCGAGCAGAATCTTATTGAGTCGCATGTGGACTATTGGAGTTGCTCACGGTTAGATGTGTTAAAGCAGGTGTTCAAAACAGAAGCTTAATGAGTATAGGGCATCTCGCAACTGTGGTTGTGAGTCGGTACGAGAGTTAAGCCATCGAGTTAGGCTCTTCGCGCTAGCTATAGCTTTTGCCAAGCCTCTGCAGTCTTATCTGATCGCCTTCTATCACTGTATGACCTAACCACTGTTCATCTTGAGCAGGATGATCGCGGCGATAATGACCGCCTCGACTTTCTGTGCGGAAGTTAGCGCTTCTAAGAATGAGCGCTGCGATCGCTAGCAAGTTTCTTACCTCTCCCCAAAGCCTAACTTTTCCGGCACTAACTGAGGGTAGTCTCACAGTTTCTCCAGGCTCGAAGTTCAAATCTTTGCTGATAGAAAGCTGGTCAAATTGCTGCTGCCATTGAGTAATCTGTGCGATCGCCTCTTCCATCAAGGCTTGCTCTCGGCTAATCCCTGAATGGCTCCAAATTAGCTGAGGAATCTCTTCGCGCCATCGAATCAACTGCTTTTGCGAGCTATCATCGACCACAACCATCTTAGCCTTTGCTCTCTCAGCGTTAGTAGCGATAGGAATCGCCGCTTTGTCAGCTAACCGGATACTCCTAAGCTGCGCTCCATACACTAAACACTCCAACAGAGAATTGCTCGCTAGCCTGTTTGCTCCATGAACACCCGTACTAGCGTTCTCTCCCACCGCGTACAAATTCGCGATGGTTGTTTCACTACTAAGTCCAGCAACAATTCCCCCCATCCAGTAGTGTGCTGCTGGAGAGACGGGAATCGGTTGATTGAATAAGTCAACCCCCCACTGTTTGCAAACGCGAATAATATTAGGAAAGCGATACTGAATTCGTTCTGGCTCGATAGGGCTAAGGTCTAAGTAGACAACTTCCGTACCCCTATTTTTCTGCAAGTGAGAGAAGATTGCTCGACTGACTACATCACGTGGGGCCAGCTCCCCATCTGGATGATAGTCAAAAGCAAATCGATATCCTTCGCTATCTAGTAGATGTGCGCCTTCACCTCTGACTGCTTCACTGATCAAAAAGTGCGGCGCTTCTGCTTTTGTAAGTGCAGTTGGATGAAACTGAAAGAATTCTAGATCTCTAACACTTGCCCCTGCTCGCCAAGCCATGGCCACCCCATCTCCTGTACTAGCTTCAGGATTAGTCGTTTGTGAAAAAACCTGGCCACCGCCGCCTGTTGCCAGCACAACCGCCTGCGCTGGTAGCCAGCGGATATCCGATGCTCCTTCTCTGTTGATTTGGGAAAGACAAACTCCTTTGCAGACACCTGCTTCTATCCACAGATCTAATGCGAAAGATTGATCAAAGACTTGTATATTCTTTTGACTTAGTACTCGCTGGGCCAGCGTTAGGACGATTGCGTGTCCGGTCGTATCTGCTGCGTGCAAAACTCGTTTGCGAGAATGCGCAGCTTCTAGCGTCATCGCTAGTTGCTGTCCGCTACGGTCGAAAGCCACACCTAGATCAACCAAAGAATTTATACATTGCCGAGCTTCCTCGACGAGTAGCTCTACCGCCTCAGGCTCACAGAGCCCAGCGCCTGCTCTTAGCGTGTCATCGATGTGTAAGGTAGTTGAATCATCAGGTGCGATCGCGGCCGCAATTCCACCTTGGGCCCAGTCACTTGCTGATAGCGCCAGTGTGTCTTTAGTCAGCAGGCCTACCTTAAGATGCGTTGGCAGACACAGCGCTGAATAAAGCCCAGCAGCACCACCGCCTACAACCAATACATCGAAGCCCATTGTCTTGGAAGAAATTGCCAACAAAAAACGCTCTCATAAGTGGCAGCTGAGTGGCAGCTCGAGCTGTCTTACTCTATCAGTCACAATACTTCAAAAGGCAAAGCCTTCAGCCGAAGTTGGCTAAAGGCTTCAAAGGGATGGTTCAGTGGTAAGAGATAGCTCTGACTATAGTTAGTCCATCACCTAGGCGTTACTTATAGACACCGTTGTTGAATCGATCTGCACCCTCTACCAGAGCAGGAACCGGATCAGAGATTGTAAAGATGTCCATATTCTTCTGAAGACGATCTTTCTCAACTTCTCTCAGACCAGGAATATCCAAGATGTCCTCTATAGAATCATAAGGTGCGTTAGAAACCACCTTGCCTGCAATGGTTGGATATAAACCGCGGTGCTTGCGAAAAGCAGCAATATTAGTGTTGTTCACGTCAATTTTACTGCCGTATGCGGTAGCTAGTTTGTCGTCTACAGTGTTACGCAAGTCCTTTCCACCGGCGTTGGCTAGTAGCGTGATGCCGTTAATTTGGCCGTTGGCAAAAAAGGCTGTATTGCTGTTGGAAGGCGATGCCATAGCTGACAGCGAAGATCCAGAGAGCATGAAGCCCTGGACAATCATCAGTGTGATACCGAAGACAAGCCATCTACCCAATGCTTTTCTGATTGCTAGTTTCATCCGCTCAAAACCTCGTTTTAAATATACTCTCAGCAGCTTTACTATGAGGATATCATTTTTGCGCGGATCTCTAGAGAGACACTGTCTTCTAATAGCCATCTAATGCCCTATATAGCCAGTCCCTTATGAACTAGTGCTCTATATGGCCACTGATTCTTCGTAGCTGGGCTCATGGCTAGCAATGAAGCTTTCTAGATCGCAAAAGGCGCAACCGTAAGTGACTACCCTCTGCTCATATCCCTTTAGCTCGGTGGCATAACGTTTAAAGGTTTCTTCGTTAACGCCTATTTGCGCTAGTGCTTGATAGGTCGTCTCACCCACCGATAGATCTAGGCCCAAGTGCTTAGTCGAACTCTCAAATCGAAAAGCCGCATTCACCGTATCGCCTAGGGGGGTGTAGTCGGGGCGATCGCGGCTACCTGCATTCCCGACCATGGCATAGCCAGTGTTGAGTCCAGCTCCAATGCGCAGAGGCAAGGGCAAGGAAAATTCTTTATGGAGCTGCATTGTCATCTGATTAAGTTCGCTGATGGCTTTGGCAATTTGCAATATGGACTCCGGTGTCACCTCTTGGGTGCCATGAATCCAGACCGCCATCACCGCATCGCCAATATACTTATCAACCCAGCTATCATGCTTGCCAAGGATTTCTCCGGCGTAACGAAACCAAGTGCCAATTACTGCAGATAAGACTTTCTCGTCAAGCCGACGGGCCATAACGGTGTAGTCGCGAATGTCGATGACTAGTACCGAAATTAACTTGCGAATGTGAAGAGTAGCGGTGGCACTATGGTCCTGAACTTGTTTGTCATCGCAATCTAGATCCGGTTTGGCGATCGGACAGTAGAAATTGAGTTCAGTTTGTCCGAAGGTGATTGCATCGCCATCGCGCAAGGTAACTGGCACACTTACGCGGCGACCATTGAGAAAGGTCCCGTTACGACTCCCTAAGTCGATGAGATAAAACTCACCCGTTTCCATGTATTGCAGCATGGCATGGTTACGCGAGATCCAGCGATCGCACAGCACAAAGTGATTGTCCTCACTACGACCCACTGTCCAGCACTGATTGCCAGCTAATAGCATCGGCCGCTGCTTGCAGTCTTTTTTCAGGACTAAGTAGGGCCCAATCTCGGTGGTAGGCTTAGAAGTTGCCACAGCTACCAATAAATAACTTTTCTTTGAAGACACACGAGCTGATAGGAAAATCTATCCAACCCCGGTCACTCGAGCCCCAGTCACTTAAGACCTAGTCACTTAAGACCTAGTCACTTGAGCCATGGTTGTTCGGGGTTTGACTACCTAGGCTTTGGTCACTTAAGCAAGTCACTTAGGCATATCACTTAGGCAAAAATAGCAGCCACAAAAAATAGGCTATCTACCAAGATAGTACTTAGCACCGCACCACTGAAAGCCCACCACTTAGTGCTATTCGATCTTAACGGTATAGTCCCTAGCATGACTAATAGAGACAACAGCACAATCGCGCTGCCTACCCCCTGGTAGGTTCCCATCCGCATCAGGGCGCTGTGTAGAATCCTGCCTGCTTGGTCAGGTGGATTTACCATGAGCGCTCGCCAGTAAGGAATTAGACCTACGCAATAGAAGTATAGGTCTGTGATCGCTGTACCCAGGAGCGAACCCAAGTAAAAATAGTTGCCGATTTTTGCTTTTCCGTAGCGCAACAGAATCAGCACCATCGGCAGACCTAAAGCCTCTATGGGCAGATGGACATATGGGTCCCACCGAAACCAGCCCCAATAGACCGCTCCGGCTAACCAGGTCCAACTAAACCCAATCATCAAGTCTCCCCAAAGCTGGGTATTGTCTTTTTGTAGTAGCTTCCAGCCTATGAATAGCCAGATAGCACTCATCAGTAAGCTGACTTGCGGAACTAAGCGAACTAGGGGGGCTTGAACAAAAACCGGAACGGCGACTAAAAAGGCGGCAGCCGTAAAAGCCTGAACGCGAGTGCGACTAAAAAGGCTAGCAATTCTATACCGTAGCTGGCTGCCCGCTCGACTAGCCGTAGGCAGACTAGCTGTAGGTAGTGGTCTGCGTAGCGACACAACAGAATCATCGTCACTCTTGCTCAGCCGGTTGCTTAATGAGCTGTTGACGCTACTTTTATTAGAAATCTGCAAAGTCTCAATATCCTTGACTTGTGGCGTGATTGTTTGGAGAACTTGCAAGGCTTTTCTGAGATTGATTAACCATTCTTAACATAGCACGATTTATCCTAGGCTGTGGCTATGCTGCTGTGCTCCAAAATTAGGGTTGTCTTAAGTCAAAGGTTCTATAGCAGTCTGTAGTCGGCGTTTAGTATTCTTGGTGGCTACTCTCAATGACTACAATCTTCGCCAAATGAAGCTAATTGCTACACGTATGTATTTTATCTCTGTAGAGCTTAGCGGTGAAGCAGTGAAGTTGCCCGTTAACTTAATGCACTCTTTACAGAGTTCTTTCAAAATCCTCCGATTGGGGGAACGCTTAGTAGTTATAGAATATCGCCGTGACTACTAGCCGTGACTACGTGACTACTAGTAGGAGGACGTACTTGAAACGATGGCTTGGGTCATTTGGTTTTGGCATTAGCTTTGGCATTAGCTGTAGGAGCTTTCGATTGCCCTAATGAACGTCTTATCAAGGGGTCCAAGCTAGCGTATGTGCGAGATTCAAGCTAGCGTATCTCAGCGCCCTATCTAGACAGGTATCGCGAGATAAGTCTTGATTAAGCGCTGAAAGTTCGAGCGTCAAAAGTAGACAAAATAGATTGCAGGTTGAAATCATACATGCTGATACCAGGAATGCTGCTCTGGATGATGACGGCCTCGGGAGCCACTGACCAATCAATGACGCTGATTCGAGCTGTTGTGATTGGGATTGTCCAAGGGCTAACAGAATTTTTGCCGATTAGCAGTACAGCTCATGTAAAAGTCGTGCCGGTTGTGCTCGGCTGGGGCGATCCGGGGGTATCGTTTACGGCAGTGATTCAGCTGGGCAGCGTTGCCGCGATTCTTTGGTACTTTTGGAACGATCTGTCTATGGTGACAGTGAATTTTCTCAAGGCGCTGTTGGCAAAGCGCTTTGGCTCGCTTGAGTTTCGATTGGGTTTAGGTATTCTGCTAGGAACGTTGCCAATCGTGGTAGTGGGCCTGTATCTAAAGCTGTTTGTCCCTGGCTACGAGGATTCAATCGTGCGTTCGACATCAGCGATCGCCATCACCTCAATTGTAATGGCGATCTTGCTGGCGATCGCAGAACTACTGGGTAAGCGCAGGCGTGATTTTGGCAAGCTAGGGCTCTTTGATGGTTTGCTTGTGGGCATTGCTCAAGCCTTTGCGCTGGTTCCTGGGGCCTCTCGCTCTGGTTCTACGCTGACGGCTGGGCTGTTCATTGGTCTCAAGCGGGAAACGGCGGCTAGATTTTCTTTCTTATTAGGAATGCCAGCAATACTACTATCAGGGCTAGTGTCTATCACAGATGTTGTCGGCGCTGATAGTGCCGTTGCCTTAGTGCCTTTATTAGGGGGCTTAGCAGCGGCGGTAGTATCGTCTTATCTAGCGATCGCCTGGCTAATTGATTTTTTAAAAAAGCACAGTACTTGGGTCTTCGTCTGGTACCGTCTTGCGTTTGGTGCGGTGATTTTGATTGCGATCGCGCTTGGAAGATTGGAGAATATATAGCTCAAGGCTGTATACACTGACACCATATGGAAATGGAACTGGCACCATTGATAAAACGATATTTGTTCGCTACCGCCTATGAAAACCACCACTCTTTCCCCTGCTAAAGTCACCAGCGTGGTCTCAGGCTCGATTGCTGAAGAGATTGGATTTGAAGCGGGCGATCGGCTGGTCTCTGTGAACGGGCAGCGCCCTAGAGACTTGATCGACTACCGATTTTTGTGCGCTGATGAAGTTTTAAACTTGGAAGTGATAGACGCAAAAGGCGTCTCGCATCAGATCGAAATCGAAAAGGATTTTGATGAGGAGCTTGGTTTAGAGTTTGAGACAGCGCTATTTGATGGACTCATTCAGTGTGTCAATCGCTGTCCGTTTTGCTTTATCGATCAGCAGCCACCTGGAAAAAGAGAGACGCTGTATCTAAAAGACGATGACTACCGACTGAGCTTTCTATATGGCAGCTATCTGACACTGACTAACATTCCACCTGCCGAGTGGGATCGGATTGCTCAGCTGCGCCTGTCTCCTCTCTATGTTTCGGTGCATGCGACTGAACCGGAAGTGCGATCGCGTTTGCTCAAAAATGACAGAGCCGCTCAGATTCTAGATCACATCCGCTGGTTCCAATCGCACCGGCTGCAGATTCATGCCCAGGTCGTTGTTTGCCCTGGGATTAACGACGGTCCCCATCTAGAAAGAACCCTAAAAGATCTCGCCGCTTTTCATACAGGCGATGTCCCTACGGTCATTTCTGCTGCTGTTGTTCCGGTCGGGCTTACCCGCTTTCGCCCAGACCAAGATGAACTAGTTCCAGTGACGACTGCCAAAGCGCAGGAAGTGATCGATCAAGTTACGGCTATCCAGGCCGATTTCCAAGCCAAGCTAGGGACTACTTTTGCTTGGCTAGCCGATGAGTGGTTTCTGATGGGACGGCGATCGCTGCCTCCTGAACATCACTATGAGTCTTATCCGCAAATTGGTAATGGAGTAGGTTCTATTCGATTGTTTCTTAAAGAGTTTGATCAGCTTGCTCAAAAGTTACCGGCAAAGGTCACTCCGCCGCGTAAGGTTACCTGGGTGGTTGGTAACGCTGTTGAGCATGCCTTTGCGCCGTTGGTTGATCGCTTAAATCAGGTCGATGGTCTGAGTGTGGATATGGTGGCTATCAACAGTGACTATTGGGGGCAAGAAATCACCGTAACAGGGCTACTGACTGGCCAGGATGTCGCTAGGCACTTGAGTCGAAGAGCCCTAGGCGATTATGTTCTGCTGCCTACCGTGATGCTCAAACAAGGCGATAGCCAGCGCCCAGAAGACACTTACTTTCTCGACGATATGTCCCTACTGAGCTTAGAAAATGAACTAAACTGTTCAGTATTATCCGTTGCAAGTCTATCAGAACTCATAGATGCCTGCTGTGGATCTACTCCTAGCTATATGCCTTTGAGTAGGGTGGCTATGTCGGCTAAGCTTAACCAGGTCATCGATCCCCACTTATTGAATTAGTTAGTTTTATGCGCTATCTCCAATCAGCTGCATTCTTCTTGTTAGCAGCCAGTAGTTCGATGTCTTTTCTACCTAAAGCTGCTATTGCTGCCTCGGAAGAAACGCCTACGAATAATGATTCGCGGCTAGAAGATCAGCCTCAAGATGCCACAGTAGGTAATTCGCTCGGGCTCGCTCCGCGCGCACTGTCTGAGTCCTCTGCGAGCGAGAACGTTACACTCACTGCTCAGCCTACTGCTGGCACAGTCCAGAGTGATATAGTACCGAGTAGCATAGTACCGAGCATAGAGCCTGCTGCCCCAAAATTTTCCAAGCTCCGCGATCGCCTGCTCGGAGACTCCGCTCAGCCGCTGCCTATAGAAGTACGCAATCGACGACAGGCCATAGAATCAGAGCTTTCTACTCAGACTCGCTGGGCTCAATCTGCTGAAAGTAGTGATCTAGAAATCAAGTCATTAGCCAAGCTAGACACTAGGCTAGAAGCTGGCGCGAGCTTTTCAGAAGCGGTTGCTCAGGCGAACACTACCTCTGAGATCGAAGCTGATGAAGATGGTAATGGTCTGCCTACTTTGGAGTCACCCATTCCAAGGCCCCCCCTGATCATTGAGTCCATCCCAGCGCCCCCTCCCACAACCCCAGATTCTGAGACGGAGACACCCTCAGAGATACTAGATTCGGAGACTCTAGACTCAGAACTCGGTGCGCCCTCAGAGGCATCAGGCCGTGAAATCGACGTAGTCCCTGACAGCTTAACTGCCGATCCTAATCCACTAACTTTTCCAACTACAACAGAAGAAGTCTCAATCGAAGAAACGCAAGTTATCACCTTAGAACAGGCTGTAGAGCTGGCCTATCGTAATAACCAGTCGCTTCAGGCAGCTTTACTGAGCCTAGAGCAGGCCACTGCTGCAGTTAGAGAAGCAAGAGCCGCTCTTTTGCCTGGTATAGACGTCACTGCCAATGCCATCACTCAAGAAAGTACTCGTGCAGATTTTTTGGAAGAACCAAGCGGCATAGATACGCTAGTCAGCGGCTCAACTGAAATTAATTACGATGTCTTTACTGGCGGCGCGCGCCGTGCCAGCATCCGAGCCGCAGAACTCCAAGAGGAAATTAGTACGCTGGCTGTAGAAGTTCAACAGGAGGATATCCGGCTGACTACTGCCAATGCCTATTACGATCTGCAAGATGCGGGTGAACAAATTCGGATCAACCAGTCTTTCCTAGAAGAAGCCGCCCGTAACCTTCGCGATTCTAGACTTAGACAGGAAGTGGGCGTAGGTACTCGGTTTGATACCTTGCGCGCCGAAGTTCAGTTTGCCAATGCGCGCCAAGCGGTGATTCAAGCTCAAAGTCAAGAGCGGATCAATCGCCGGGCGATCGCTCAGGTGCTCAACTTGCCCCCAACTGCTACTATTGCCACGACCCCAGTAGCCGTCGCAGAAAACTGGCCCTTAGACTTAGAAGAAAGTATTGTACTAGCCTTTCAAAACCGCGCCGAACTAGAGCAGCAGCTATACCAAGCCGATCTTAGCGACGAGCAGCGAAAAATTGCGCTAGCGGCAATTAGACCTTCTGTTCAGCTATTCGCAAACTACAGCGCACAGACGTTTATTAATGATAACGATGGCGTCACAGATGCCTATTCTTTTGGTGCTCGCTTTGTCTGGAATCCCTTCGACGGTGGGGCAGCGCGTGCTAGTGCTAGACAGCAGGAAATTGCTAGTCAAATTGCTGAAGAACAGTTCAGCTCGAACCTAGACGAAGTTCGATTTGACGTAGAGCAAGCTTTCTTTAATTTGCAGGCTAACCAAGAGAACATTGCTACTTCAGAAGTCGCTGTTGTGCAAGCAGAAGAAGCCTTGGCACTAGCTAACTTGCGACTACAAGCGGGTGTAGGCACTCAGCTAGACGTCCTAAGTGCTCAGAGCGAGCTGACAGAGGCTGAAGCTAACAACGTGGCGGCCATTTTGGGCTATAACCGGGCTTTAGTCGCGATAGAACGCGCAATTAGTAACGTCAGCGCACTCTAGCTCGGCTCAGGTGACTACTTCTATTTTTCCCCAAGCCACTTCTGCTAGCCAGCGACTGGGCGCTAAATGTCAGTGAACACTTTCTCCTGACATAGCCGGTCGATGACTTGCTCTGCCGTGAGTAATCTTTTGAGAACAACTTGACCGATAGCGGGCGCTGTGGCCTCCTTTGGTTTCACTTCGATCATCAATATTGATTCTTCTACCTGATAGAGCCGCAGGTTGTCGCCATCTTCTTGAATATAGAGTGATTGACGACTGACATAGGGTTTCCGCTTCCAGGCAAGTTCGTTCCAAAGACCGCCAAACTCCCAAACTCTACCAGTCGTCCAATTTTCAGAAAGGAAAAAATATTTCACAGCGTCCTTATCAAAAAGTAGTTATCTGCTCAAATGCATTTCGAGCATTGGGCTTGAAACTGTGCGGATTCATTATGACCAGAAAGGTTCAACCTTTGTCAAAAAAACGCTCCTGACGAGCAAAGTAAGCGCGCATCCTTACTTTGCTATATCTGCCGTGATAGGCTAGCCGGAAGCATTGGATAGGGAAGTGACAGCGATGGCTATGCAGGTGGGTTTAGTTTTTGGCGGACGCTCTGGTGAGCACGAAGTATCGATTCGCTCGGCAGGTGCGATCGCCCAGGCCCTGTCCATAGACGAGAACCAAACTAAGTACGCTGTAGTGCCTATTTTGATTCATAAAGATGGCAGTTGGGAAAGTGGGCAAACCGCTCAGCAAGTCTTGGCTTCTGGCAAACCTGCCATGCAGGACGAAGGCCCTATTGGGGAGTTGCCCTCTGCTGCTAAACCTATCAAACGTCTGCCTGACCTGTCGGCGCTAGGCCATATCGATATTTGGTTCCCTGTTATCCACGGTCCAAATGGAGAAGACGGCACGCTTCAAGGCCTATTTGAAGTGCTAGAAGTGCCCTACGTCGGCTGTGGGGTACTTGGGTCATCATTGGGGATGGACAAGCTTGCCTCGAAAAGCGCCTTTGCTCAGGCCGGGTTGCCCCAGGTCAACTATCGCGGTGTCTCACGCGCAGAAATCTATTCCAACCCCTGCATATTTCCTAAGCTCTGTGATGGTATAGATGAAGCACTGGGTTATCCCTGTTTCGTTAAGCCAGCAAACCTAGGCTCCTCTGTGGGTATCTCTAAAGCAACCAATCGGCAAGAGCTGGAAACCGCCTTAGATCTAGCAGCTAGCTATGATCGACGGGTGATTGTAGAAACTGGCGTGGTTGCCCGTGAAATAGAGTGCTCAATTCTGGGCAATGACAACCCCAAAGCCTCAGTGCTGGGTGAGACTAGGTTTAGCACTGACTTTTACGATTACGCAGCGAAATACACCGAAGGGGGAGCAGAACTATTGATTCCTTCCCCGGTGTCGGACCAGGTGCGCGATCGCATCCAAGAAATGGCCATTGCTGCCTTTCAAGCGATCGATGGCTCTGGCCTTGCCCGAGTAGACTTCTTCTATATCGAAAAGACAGATCAGATCTTGATCAACGAAATCAACACTATGCCTGGATTTACTGCAACCAGTATGTACCCCATGATGTGGGAAGCCTCTGGCATCAAGTTCTCTGATTTGGTAGACAAGCTAATTCAGCTAGGATTAGAGAGAACAGCTCATACGTAGTGCATTCGCTAGTTCCTATGCTCAAGCTCAAATCCCTATACGATATTGATTTTAATCTTTGGATAGAAGATCAGGCGGCCGCGCTTAGAGCAAAGCGGCTAGAAGACTTGGATGTAGCTAACCTGGTAGCGGAGATAGAAGATTTGGCGAAGCGGGATAAGAAGGCCCTTCGCAGCTATTTGAAGGTGCTTTTATTGCATCTATTGAAATGGCAGTATCAGCCTGATAAGCAGTCGAAAAGTTGGAAGGCCTCTATATCGAATTCTAGAATCGAGATCGAAGATATTTTGTTGGACAGTCCCAGTTTGAGAAACTATCTACCCACTGTGGTTGACAAAACTTATGCAAACGCTAGAACGCTAGCATCTGACGAAACTGGTCTGATATTAGAGACGTTTCCAATCGATTGTCCCTATGAGTTAGAGAAAGCATTAGACCTCAGTTTCTTACCCTGACTCTACAATGTTTCTTTAAAAAAGGAAGGCTGAGCGTCAATTCATCAGCTTTGATTTCACAATCGCCTGTACTTTTCCACCGTCTGCTTGACCTTTGAGCTTTTGCATCACAGGTCCCATGACTTTACCCATATCTCGAGGGCCAGTGGCTCCAACCTGTGCGATCGCTTCATCCACAGCCGCTTCGATCTCTTCTTCAGATAGCTGAGCAGGCAGGTATTCTTCTAAGACTTCTAGCTCTTTAGCTTCTTTGTCGGCTAGCTCTTCACGACCTGCATCCGTGAACTGCTTGATAGAGTCGCGGCGCTGCTTAGCCAACTGCATGACGACGGCTAGCTCTTCTTCTTCAGTGAGTTTGTCACGGCCTTTACCTCGGATTTCGCTCTCTTTTTCAAGGATGACTTTTTTAATACCGCGCACGGTTTCGAGCCGCAGCTTGTCTTTTGCCTTCATCGCCGCTTTGATTTCTTCGGAGATGCGATCTTTTAAGCTCATGATTTATTGGTCCTAGTTGATTGTCCTAGCTGGTCTGTGGCTATAGATGACAAAAGGCTCGCGGTTTGCAAGCCTTTCTAATTCAGAGTGAATGAGTAAAACTTGACGTTTAGTCAGCGTTTAATATTCAGGGACAGAAGGATCGACTTCTCGGCTCCAGGCGAGAATGCCACCTTTGACGTTAGTCCCTTCAATCCCAGCTTCTTTTAGAATAGCGAGCGCTTTAGCAGAGCGACCCCCCATCTTACAGTGGGCAACTAGTTTGTGACCGTTGAGCATGCCTTTGAGTTTAAGTACGCCGTCCCCGTTCTCGATTTCACCAAGTGGAATTAGGGTCGAACCCGGAATATGAGCTATCTCGTACTCATTAGGATTACGAACATCTAGTAAGAAGTAGTCGTCTGAGCCGCTGTCGATGAGTTTTTTAAGATCTGTGGCAGACATCTCCGACATTTCGGATAGTTTTTTGGCTTCTGCTTCCGCTGCTTGGGGAATGCCGCAGAACTGGTCATAGTCGATCAGTTTATCGATGACGGCGCGGTGCTCTTCGGGCGGCTTACGTAGCTTTAGCTCTCGAAAGCTCATGTCCAGAGAGTTGTAGACCAGAAGTCTGCCGCTCAGCGTGTTGCCTTTGCCAAGGATAATCTTGATAGTTTCAGTCGCTTGGATAACACCAATCATCCCTGGCAAAATTCCTAGCACGCCGCCTTCCGCGCAGGAAGGAACGAGCCCCGGCGGTGGTGGCTCGGGGTAGAGATCTCTGTAGTTGGGCCCCCCTTCGTAGTTGAAGACGGTGGCTTGCCCTTCAAAGCGGTAGATTGAGCCGTAGACGTTGGGTTTGTCTAGGAGAACGCAAGCGTCGTTGACCAGATAGCGAGTAGGAAAGTTGTCGGTGCCATCTACAACAATGTCGTAGGGCTCAAAGATTTCTAAGGCGTTGTCAGAAGAGAGCCGAACTTCGTGGAGATCTACCTGACAATGGGGATTAATTTCGAGAATACGATTTTTGGCAGATTCGATCTTCGGTTTGCCAACCCAGGAAGTGCCGTGGATGACTTGGCGTTGGAGGTTGGAGTGATCGACTACATCAAAATCAACGATGCCGATACGACCGATACCTGCTGCTGCTAAGTAGAGGAGAAGCGGTGAACCGAGCCCGCCTGTACCGACGCAGCAGATACTGGCAGCTTTGAGCTTTTTTTGACCCTCGAGGCCAACTTCGGGAAGAATTAAGTGCCGCGAGTAGCGTTCGTACTCATGTTTGGTTAGTTGGATATCATCCAAGTTTGGATTCAGCATGGTGAATGGATAAAGGGGCTTGGAGTCTGGATTTGAGGCGGTGATTACATACTGTGAATCACAAACCTATTGCAGCTGACGGCAGCTAGAGAGCGTGAGTAGTGGTAAGACAATTATTTAAGCCGAGAGCGGCATTCGATCTGTTGCTGAAGAGGGCGCTATTTGCATGGCTTCTGGTTGAAACTGATGGGCGATGTCTAGTGCCCAGTTTTGAACATCAACTGCCTTGCCACGCTGAACTGACACAATTGTATAGGCGTAGTCAGGCCAGGCTAGAGCGCGATCGCACTCTGAAGGCACCGCTCTATGATCTGGATGCGAGTGGTAAACCCCAATGATGTTGAGGCCTTTATTTCTTGCCTGCTTCTGCACCCGTAACATGTCCGCAGGATCTATCCAGTAGCGTCGCTGTTTGGAGAGATGCCTTGAGCGCCCTGGGTCACTACCTGGCTCAACAGCATTAGATTCAATGACATCAGGTGTCCACCTATTGTCGAGCGCCACTAACTCAGCGACCCTTTTGAAGGGTTGGGCTTGAGAAGCGTCGAGGGTACCAACCATAAGCCCACAGCACTCTTCGGGATATACCCGTTCAGCGTGAGAGTACATAGCTAATAGCTGTTGGTTAGAAAGGACTAGCACCACAAAGCGCTGACTCTTAGGAATAGAGGTGTGAAAAATACTTGTTAATTCTAGGCTACTAGGCTACGTATCAACCATGAAATCTTTTAGAAGCTGATCGACGACTTTGTCCATTTCGACTGAGCGCGAAGCTTTAAAAAGAAGGCGATCGCCTGCCTGAAGCTGAGCTTTCAAACATTGGGCTAGCTGATCATGATTGTCAAACTGCTGACTAGGCACTGATCTAGCGCTGTCGGCCATCGCTTTAGCTTCAATGGGATCAGCCAAGATCAGGAGCTGATCGAGTGCTAGGTCGGCGACGGTTTTACCGACAAGTCTGTGTAAGTCAACCGATTGAGTTCCTAGCTCTTTCATAGTACCAAGTACAGCAATATGCCTAGTGCCTGGCTGATCTGCTAATAGCTCTAGGGCGGCGATCGTAGCTTCGGCTCCAGCATTATAGGTTTCATCTAACAACAGAATATCGTTGGGCAGTTGATGTCTTTGAGATCGCCCAGCTGGCATGGGGACGCTGAAGCCTTGCGAGAGCTGCTGCCAATTGAGATTAAGCGCTTTAAGAGTGGCGATCGCGCTCAATAAGTTCAGCGCATTATGACGACCCGGTAAAGGTAGCGGAATCTTTACCCCGTCAACGATGATATCGCTGCCTGCTATCTGGCCGCGTACATCACCGCCTTCGAGCCCATAAGTGATTTGCGTCCCAGACCAGAATCTAGCCGCAGTAGACATCAACCGGGCATCGTCATGATTCAGAACAGCCGTTCCATCAGTGGGTAATTCTCTTAGCAGTTCACATTTAGCCTGGGCGATCGCCGCTCTTGATCCTAGCCTGCCGATATGCGCTGTTCCTACGTTGGTGATCAGCGCGACCGTTGGCTTGGCAATCTGGGTGAGTAGCGCAATTTCTTCTAAGCCACGCATTCCCATCTCGACCACTGCATAATCGTGCTCGGTTGTCAGGCCTAGTAGCGTCTTGGGTACGCCAATCTCGTTGTTGTAGTTTGCTCGCGTTTTAAACACGGTTCCGAATTGAGAGAGTGCCGCTGCGACCAGTTCTTTGGTGGTGGTTTTACCGACTGACCCGGTGATTGCGACAACCGGTATGGCACATTGCGATCGCCACCACTGACCTAAGGTTTGATAGGCTGCGAGCGTATCGGTTACTTCTATACGTGGCAAAGTTACTGTCTTAGAAAAGACGCCTTTTTTGACAATCGTTGCGATCGCGCCTTTTTCCACCGCCTGTTTAGCAAACTCATGCCCGTCAAAAGTTTCACCGACTAATGCTACGAACAGCTCGCCAGCTTGTACCGTTCGTGTATCTGTGGTTACTCCTGTTGCCATAGCTTGTGTTTCTATCTCCACACAAGCCTGTGGTGCTACCCCAAGCACCTTTGCAATTTCACCTAGAGAAGCACTGAAACCGCCCATACATTTTTATGCCCCACTTGACTAATCGGATAATACAAGTACCTGCGCTAGAAACGGCAGAAGAAAACAGAGCTTAGTAACTGGCATAGTCTTAAGGGCATAGTCTTAAGGAGCTTCTTGTCGAGAGATCCTCAACCAAACTGGTTCTCATTCGAGCTAAACATTGAAACTTGATAGGTTTGTCGAGCGCTCGGGCAAAATTAGCTCGCAAGGAACATCACCAGAAAACTTGATGCCAAGGTCTACTCTATCTACTAGAATCTCGATCTCGAATAGCCGTTCTATCTCCAGCAATGCTGCTGTCGGTCTGGCAACACAGTCTAGTGAGCCGATGATCGATTCGTACAGCGATAGCCTGATGGACGATCTTTTTGGCGACGTTGACCGGCTCTTAAACGGTGATCTTAGTGACTATGAGCCCCTCGTTAGGCCGCACTCCCAACTCGCTCCTGCGCCTACGTCCCCCATCGTTCAACCAGCTTCTCACTTCCCTGCTCGAAGTGCCGCAGATGTTTACGAAACGGCCATCGCCGCCTGTCCTTCTAGTAGCTCATCATTCAGTTCCTCGATACTCAGTTCCTTGTCGCCTGTTCCTTGCGTATCATCAAGCTACCGAACTGGCTATCAGGTAGGGGAGCAGCCTGCCACTCGGTTTGAACAGTCATTTGTAAGTATCCTTCAAAGCAGTATGCAGACATCTGGCTATCCACTTGCTGATGGTGCTTCAAGTGCAGATAGTGTTTCAAGTCAGGGCATACCGAGCGCAAACACGAATAGCTTTAAGCTTGATCCTGCTGTTCAGCCAGTTTTAGTGTCTCTCTATCCACCCTCCCCTAACTCGAATTCTACCACTAAGACTTTATCTCGGCCTTTTCAGACCCTCTCTAGCTTCAAACACTGGCGAGCGTCACTACTTTATCTAACGATGGGCGCGGTGGGAGTCATCATTGCGGGTGTGCTAGGACTTTGGACTGCTAGCGCTGCGCTTGATACAAAGTTACCGTTAGATTCAGATCCTGTTGTAGAGCCGGCTGCTGTCTCTGATGCGGATTTTCTAACTTATCTAGAAAAGGCACTAGCAACTGTCAGTGCGAGTCAGCGCATAGCGGCTCAGGCAGTTGCTATCACTCCGGTTCCTGCTCTCGATTTGCCTAAGACCTTACCTACAATCAGTGCTGCTGCCAGTAGTGCTGCTGGTGCTGACGGATTGCCGCAGCTACCCAGTGTAGTGACTGACCCCCCTGTAGTGATTGACCCCCCTAATGTTGAGCATGTCTCTGTGCCGACCTATCAAAATGGTCGATTGCAAGATAATGTAGCTGCAAACTCTCCCTCCGCTCGGGCAACGGCTGCGCTACCGCCGATTGCACTATCCGCTGCGACTGGCCTGCCACAGCGTCCTACTATTCCTGTTCTAGAATCTAGTACGGCCATGGCCTTGCCGCCCGACCCACCAACTACCGGAATCTCTTCTATTCCGCTCGTGCCTGCTAGTAGTGAGTCATTACCTCCTCCTAGCGTTGATTTGGCCGTAGGTTCTGCTGTCGCCCCAACGGCTGCGCTAAATGATGTGACGCCGAGATCGGAATTAGCGCTGGTGGGCGTATTGAATTTAGGCGATCGCTCAGCAGCACTATTTGAAGTCGATGGCAGTTCGCAACGGGCCTATGTAGGCGATCGCATCGGTTTGTCCAACTGGACGCTGGTCGGTGTGAATGGCAAAGACGTTATGATTCGCCGCAACGATGAAGTGCGCTCAGTTTATATTGGTCAAAGGTTCTAATTTCTTTGACCAATCCTATGAGCTTATTCGACGATCTCAGCCGTTTTCTAGAAACTCGGCTAGACGAGTTCTTGAGAGCTAACCCCCATCTAGAGTTACGGGCGCTAGAAGATCAGCTACGCGGGCAAGAAGAAGATGCGCTTAGACTATTAACCAATCTAAAGCGACGTGAAAAGGAATTAGAAAGCAATATTCTAGATACCGCGCAAGACATTCAGCAATGGCACAAACGCATTGAGAAGGCAAAAGCCGCTAATCGGCAAGATCTCGTTGGCCCTGCTCAAGAAAGAGAAGCTGCCCTACTACGAAGAGGCAATCATCTGTGGGGTCAGATGAAAAGCGTCAAAGAGCGCATCACCCAAACGACACAGCTGCGGCAGCGCGTTAGCAAAAAGCGCCAAGAAGTCAAAACAAAGATTGCTCAGGCAGCAGCTCAACAGGCTGCTCAAAGGGCCGCTCAATCTGCAGATACCGACTGGGGGACCGCTGGCTGGAATCAAACCACCTACACGGGGAATCAAGCCTTCGATCCTTTAGATGAAACCTTTCGTCAGTGGGAAGCAGAAGAAGATCTCAACGAGCTTAAACGCAAGATGGGACGGTGAGATAAATTTTCTCTACTGCCAGTCGCCAGAAGTCACCTCAATGGGTTGTCCCGATACACTCACAACGGTTAGTGGCAAAGTTTCCGAGCGGTCTCTTCGCTCGAATTGAACGACCTGCATCCCGGTTGAGACTGGCTCTACGATCATCACGTAGCTGCTGCCATCCCATTGCAAGCGGGTAATTTGCTGGTTGAGAAGCCAGGTTTCAGCGCGATCACCTTCATTGATCTCGGCAGTGACTTCGGGTTCGTAGCAGTCCCATAGCTGATCTTCTACGGTCCACAGTCCAGCCAAGCTGATGGGCTCTATCCGAGCGCTGAGACCATAAGTGGTAAAGCTAATAATGCGATGATCCCAGAATTGACTAGATGCCATTTTTGATGGACTTTCTGAGTGATCGCTGTTGAGCGCTTCAGCGTACCTACCATTCTGGCTAAGCTGTTTTTCCTGCTCGCTCTCAGTAGGTCTTCGCCAGCTATCGACTGCCGCACATACCTCAAACTCAACAGGTTCAGCGTCCGCTATCGAACTTGGAGTGCTTGGATTACTCGATATCTGAGTGACCTCTGCTTGAGCAAGATTTTCGTTGTTGAGTAGATTGCCGACTATGGGCGATTCGGTGCAGCCCACGGTCATAAAGGTAGCTGCGATCGCCAACCCTAACTGCTCTAGCCGACTGATTTTCGTACTTTTCGTGTTCACTGATTGCACCACCACCACTAAATTATTTTGGGTTTGTATGTAGTTTTTGCTGTCTGTGTCTCGCTGACGCGATCGCAGCAGTGATGTATTGACTAAACTCAATAGAATAGGTAAAGCCTAGCGCTTATTGGTAGAAAAGAGATCCGAAGAGAAAGGAAATTTACCTTACTTTTATTTTGCTAATATCTTCGTTCTACGGAGGTACAAAGTCGTGTGACAATTTGTTCATTTAGCAGTTGGCAACAGGCCAACTGTTGTAACGAGGCTTAGCGTTTTCCTTTGTCCCTACCACGGCTCAAACGCTCGCCCCGAACTCTAGCCCTGTATGAGATTCAGACAACTGAGAAGGCCTGTGTGCTTGACGAGAATATTATGCACAATGCGTTGGAGATGACTATCTTAGGGTAGACCAGTTTATAGAAAACGTAACGACTGACTGTGATGTACGAAGCTGTCACCCGCACCAACCTGCCGATAGGCCGTCTTGATAAGAGAATTTAGTCTGTCCCTCTACTCAAAAAGTAGAACACATCACCTAGCAGATCGTAGTTTGGCTATTGAGATTGGGCTGCTATCTTTTTAATCTCCTCAAGAGGCACTTGCTCTGCTCTGACCAGCGACATGTTAGCTTTCAAACTCGTGACATTGCCAGCGCGAATGTCAAAGAACTCACCAACCTTTTGATTGGCTAGCTTGCTAGTAACGTCAATTTTGGCTTCGCTCAGCATTGGCTTCAGCTTTTTGAGTGCTGTGTTTTCTTTTACTTTCCCAACAAACCAAGAGGAAATTTGATCACGGCATTTGTAATCTAGGTCACCGGGGCTTTGAGTTGCCAATAGAATTCCGATCCCAGCCGAACGAGCCCGCTTTAGGAGACTTTCCATCGGCTCTTTAGTAGATGGTTTACCTTGCGCTGGTAAATAGAGATCGGCTTCATCAAATAGGACCACTGCTTGCAGCTTTCCTGAGGGATGTTTCTGAGCGTATCGGTTGAGATCGAGCAAAAACTGAGAGATCCAAAAAAGAATGTTGTCGTTGTCGCCTAAAGAACCCAAATTGATGATCGATAGAGGTGTTTTTTCAGATGTTGGACTAGTCAATAGTCGATCGACTGATAGTTGCTCTGATTGACTATTGAATAGATGACCTCTCATTAGGCTGAGTGTCTGAAGATCTTCGGCAAGTTTTTTGCAGTGCTTTGGATCTAGAACGCCGATCGCGTTTACTAACAATGGATCTTCTTCTGCAATGAATTCTATGAGTCGGTTGATGCTAAGTGGGTTGTCGATTTGTAATTCGCTAAGAACTGTGATCGCCTGCCCTAAAATAGCTACGCGCGATTTGTCTTGACCATACTGCTTGTAGTTCAAGATGCCTCCAATTGCTGTTGCACAATAGTTGGCAATTTGCTGGCGTTCGCCGCTGGGCAGTTGACCTAAGCCAGGAGGTGCGATCGCAATGCTCAACGGTCGACCTTGTCCTGGGATGGTTCCAGGTGTGTAGACAGAAACCTCTATCTTGTCTTGTAATAGTTGACGAGACACAGCAACTTGAGGATCGCTGTTGGGCTTGTTCCAAGCCGTAGGATCTGCATAGCTGCATAAGTCACCCTTGCGATCAAGCAAGATTGCTGGAATTTCACGCAGCAGTAGCTGTTCAATTAGGCTTAGCGCTAGCGTTGTTTTTCCACTGCCGGAGCCACCAAGAAAGGCACCGTGCCGCACCAGAGCTTCTGGTTTGATCTCTACCGACGTTGGCACAGATGTGCGGGTATGACCTAGTAGGATGGCTGAACCTGGCTTGGGTGGAGAAGAGTTGATTGTATAGGACGAAGAAGATGCGGGTCTTTTTGGTTGTGGTTCTGTAGAGCTAGTTTCGCGAGTCGGACTAGGGTATGCAGGTATAGCCGTGGGCGGTGAGTTTGGAATCTCTACTATCAGTTGCCTCAACTTAAGTATTTCTTGGATAGAGGGAAGCTGAGACAGCGGCCGTTCTGTTTGCAACCACTGCTGATAGTCAGTCCGGGAACCATGAAGTTCCCGAAACTTTTGAAGCGCTATCATTTTGCGCCAGTCAGAATCTACAACCATAGCTCTGCGGCCACCATTGCTGATGAAACTACCTATCTTCGCAGCAGTTTGTGTTCTAGGGTTGCCCGGAAATTCTGTGGTCCTAAGAATTACTGGAATGTAGCCACTAGCAGCGCTCTCAAAAGCTTGGATCTGTCGTAATAAAGCACCCCCAGCAGATGACTTTTGACATAGCCCAAGCAGCAGGGATTCTTGAATTGGGTTTTGTCCTATCTGAATATCAGTTGTGAGATAGTCTCCGCTTTTGTCCACTGTAAAACAATAGCTGTCACCTAGTTCTTTGGCGCACTGTACGATGCTGTTGCCTAGAAGGCGCAGTAGGTCGTGATCGCTCTCAGGTGGTAAAAAGGTACCAGCTGAATGATCGTTCCAAAGCTGGCTGAGCTCTGTGAACTCCGGGTCTGGGTCTGGGCCTAGGCTAGGACCAAGCTCAGGAGGCTTACCTGTAGAAATGCTCTCTTCTCTCTTTTGCAGGCACCAATCTAGAACACGTCTAGTAGGCAAGCTTGCCAGTTTATCTACTGTTCCCGATGGAAAAGGATACAAAGAATTTTGAATATCTGATATGTCAATATCGGCTGCATCATAAAGGTGCTGCAATCGTTTTTCAATGATCAGATGAACCTCATCGGTCGTTCTTTGCGCTTTGAGTGTGACAGGCGTAGGATCTAGCTCCAAACGATCAACATAGGGTGTAGGCAGTTGCTTCTTCAAGCTTTCATAGAAATCGGCTAGGCAAGAGAGTACTACAACCACGTTAGGAATTTCAGCTAGGGTAACAATGGTTTGAATAGCTCTTTGAAATCTCTGTTCGGCAAATTCCATTGTGCGTATGTCTTCTAGCTGATCGAGGCAGATAACAAAAGCGCCGCTTGTCACCGCTCGAACCAGAAGCGCTAGAGACTGTAGCACTCGTAAGGGATCGTCGTCATGATCTCGCGAAGCCATCCCACCTAACATGTCGCTGTCATAGGGCGCTAGTGGCTCGCATCGCAAAAACTTCAGCACCTTAGCGCTGATAGCCGGTTGACCTGATTGAAGATACAGCAACGCTCGGATAACGTCCAAATCCACACCACTGAACTTCTCTAGCCCTATCACCCGATCCGCAACAGGATAGATCAGACCTAATAGCTCAGAAGGGTTGAGATTCTCTTGTCTCAATAGATGCAGCTCGCTTTTGGTCATCACGCTAGGGCTTTCTGCCAGAGCGTTTGAAATTTTCATCAATCCTGTCGTGACGCCAAAGTTCTCATAATAAGGTTTCTCAAAAGAGTCAATGGTGCTTCTCAGCACATACCGCGCATAGTTGGAAACAGCAGAGGTCATCTGCATATAGCTAAAAAATCCCTGATTACGCCCGTGAGTTTGATTACGGAAAACGCGCATCAGGTGAGTTTTGCCTGCTCCCGACTCTCCTAGCAGCAGCAAAATACGCCCCGAATCATCCGCAACACCGCTATCTACTCTGCTGAGTAAGCGTTCATAAGCAGATCGAGCCGGCTGATGAATGGTGTCGACATCGTAAGGATCTGAATGCCAGATGTGATGCTGATGCGTAATTGCGTGAAAAGTATCTAAGCCTTGGTGAGAGCAAAATACGGTTAGCCGCGGTTCTATGGTCATTATGAGAGGAAAGTCCAGACAGTAAAAAGCTTGTTCGTGGCGAACTCAGTCGATACGGATGAAATGGAATTGGCTTTGCAAATAGATAATTTCAGAAGCGGCCAAGTCCTTGGCGTTGAGCAAATAGCCTAAGTCAGCGCGGCTGAGCTGAATCCATTCTTTGCGACTCGCTTCTAATAGCTTTTGCTTAAACGCCTCTAGCGTGAGGTTCCAATCTGGCTGCTGCGAATTCAGCGTCTCCCACACTCGCGAGATAAACACCTTATTATCTCCAAACCAGCCTTCATCAGTATCTTTAGCAGCCATCAATACGGTATTGGAAAAGTCCTCAAGCTCCAGATTGGAGAACTCTTGGTGGTCAGTAGAAGGTTTAGATATTGATTGATCTAAAACCTCAAGACCAGAGACTGATTCGGCTACAGTATCCGAGAGCGCCTGACGCAACACCGCTAAGCGCAATTCGTTGGGATCAGTTCGCCTAGCGCTGATGGCTTTGGCTACGAGCTGTTTGAGAGCCTTATCCCATTTCAAAGAATTGGGTGTTTGCAAAAGATTATTCAGCAACGCACCCATAATGTTCCCCTGATTGAATGGTTGCTGATTAAGCTGGTGTAGCTGGTCTTGCAAGCTCTGGCTGACGGACGGATCGCATAGTTGCTGCCACAGCAGAGCGTTGCGGGTTTGGACGAGTGTCGAGAATGCCTCTACGGGCAGGTCATATTCAGACTGGAGAATAGCTGCTCGTAATCCGTCCGCATCAGCTAGCTGCTTTCTGGTTTCTGAACTCAGCGCTGGCAAACTTAGGGCGTAGGCGATCCAGTATGTACTTTTGAGGGTAGTCCACTGCAACCTAGTCGGCAGCGTTTTTAACCCGAGCAGACTAAGAATGTGCTGAGTACCTTTATCCGTAGTCTGGTAACGGGCTTTCCCAATTAGCTCAACGTAGCTCTGTTTCTCAAGTAATAGAAGCGCTTGTTCTAGTTTCTCAGACAAGGCTGATGCAGACAGCTGACTAGCTGTAATCGCCTTTACAGCATCTTTTAACTTACTTTTAGTCAAACCGCCATCTTTTACCAGGAGCAGTCGACTAAGAATCAAATCTGAGAGGAATATGGGTTTTAGTGGACGCATCATGTCTCCATTTGAACGGGCGCTTCAGCTAGCCGCAGGGCTAGGGCCTGGTCGATAGCATTGAGGATGTCTTCGAGGTGAGTGATCACATCTTCAGAAAGAAAGCGAAGAACCCAGAAGCCTTCTTGCTGCAAGGCAAAGTCTTTACGGCGATCACGGCGATAGCTATCAAGTGATCGCAGATGGTGGTAGCTACCATCTAGTTCAATAACGACTTTGGCCTTGTCTGCTAAAAAATCGACTTCCATAGCGCGATTACCAAAGGTAATATCAACCTGGGCGTTCACCTGAAACTGTCCGGCAGTTGCCGGCCTAGCTTCTAAATATTGAAACAGAAGCCGTTCTGGGTGACTGCGATAGATATCGCCACTACTATTAGCAGGTTCGTTTTGGCTAACTGTCTTAGCAAGTCCTACCGCTGCTATTAAGATTTCCTTGGTAGCGCCGTACTGCCGCGCAGCATGAAGAATAGGCTGTATCTTATCTTCTTGATGTAGTCCGTGTTCGCCCAGCCACTGACGCAGCTCCTCTTCTTTCGGTGTGGTTAGCTTTACCATTCCGCCTCGAACAACTGCCTTCTCCCTAGATTCTGGTAGCTGCTCTATCAGCTCATCGGATTGCGACAGACTAAACAAAAGGCCAACCGGGATTGCAGGGACGGATTCAACTAACCGAGTTAGAGCTGGCAGGACAGAGTATCGAAAGAATAGCTCGCTGCAACCAGAAGGTAAGTGAATAAGGAGTCCTGGGATTGTGGTGTCAGGCAGAAGGTTAGACACAACAGCGAAACCTTGAGCAACCACAGTTGGATCATCTTCTTGTAATGTGATTCCCTCAAGCGTGAGCGTCTCCATACATTTGGCAGGATGATTCATGCCCAGTGATATCAGTGCTCTTAGCCAAAGAGCCTGAGGAAACAGAGCAGTAAGATGCTGCCAGAATTGATTTTTTTGATATTCACCCACGTAGGCTAACCACTTAGAAAGCTGCTCAACCTCTCGTTCAGCCAATTGAGCCGTCCGCGTCAATGCTAAGGACTGCAAGTCACAGTACGAAATAGCTGTAGAGAGCCACGCACAAAAGAGCGATGGCAGTGACTCGTAGGTACAAACAGCCGTACATCGCCCCGTCTGACGCATCCATCTGACCCACAGCAGATGCGTTGCTGCAGTCCCTCCTACTAGAGTAGAAAGCGTAGGAATAGACTGATTTCGGCGGGATTGGTGCAACGACAGCTTGTTTACAAAGCCTGTTTGCTGTTGATCAACTGACATAGAAACTATCTAGGATGCTCAGTCGGTGAGCGCCGCGCAGCCTCTCGACCCAAGTTTTCACGCAAAAAGCGCACGTAGTGGGCCATTATGTCTGCTGTGCCAATCACATAGTTCCCACTGGGCTCATAGTCATGACACAAGAATTGCTTTCCTTCGGTAGTTAGCCAGACTTCCTTAATCACGGACTTGGTAATCTTCAGCATCCTTCGCTCCGCAAGGTTTCTAATGAGCTGTTGCTTTGCGTTGTCGGGGACTCTACTACCTAGACTTTCAGGCGTCATTGATCCTTTGCAAGCTCTTAGTACCTTTAGCTCATCTGGAGTCACCGGCAAGCTAGTGGTGTCTAGTGCTAGCAACGTTCTACCGGGCGGGGCAATTGTGAAACGAGCAATCTCGCTGCTGTAATTTACTAGTCCCTTAGATTTCAACGACTCACAAATCCGGCTGTACTCAGCCAGACTAGTTTTGCTGCTAGGACTTAATTCTGAAACACTGACTTGATAGTTGTCACATCCCAGCAGCTTCAGCAAGAACTTCACCTCTGCTGCCCCCAAGCTTGTCATCCTCTGCTTATCCAATCCAATAGCTTTCAATAGCTTAGCCAAACTTGATAGGGCTAAAAGCTATTCTTCCGCTTTCTTTGCGCACTTACGTATAGGTTGTGTGGGAAGTGATCGGGTTAGTGATTCTGTTTCACTGCCGGTATGCGATCACCCAGCCCCACATTCCGCTCCCAGAAATACCCATCTGTATATCCCTGAATCGAAGTATCTTGCTCAGCGAGTGCCAATCGTTTCTGTGCCCAACAGGCATAGAGTTCTTCCTGCTCTATACCCACATAGTGCCGACCGAGCTTTTTAGCCACAACAGAAGTCGTTCCAGATCCAAGAAATGGATCGAACACCACATTACCCGGGTTGGAGCTGGCTAGAACCATCTTGGCTATCAGCTTTTCAGGCTTTTGAGTAGGGTGGTCTGTGTTTTCTGCCATGGACCAGAAAGGAATAGAGATATCGGTCCATAGGTTTGAGGGATAGGTGTTGCGGAAGTTGCCTTGCTGAGTTTCTTGCCAGTCTTTGGGTTTACCAGCGTTGTCTCGATAAGGCGCTCGAACTCGCCGCTGTAGCTTCACTGCTTCCACATTAAAGGTGTACTTGTCCGACATTGTGCCAAACCAAATATCTTCAGAGGCATTTTTCCAATTGCGCTTTGCCCCGCGTCCTTTTTCGCGTTCCCAAGTGATTCGGTTACGTACCTGAAAGTGCCTAGAAAACACCTGATAGATCGCATTTGATGACTGCCAATCACAGCACATATATATAGAGGCTGTTGGCTTTAGTAGACGCGGTAGTTGGGACATCCAGCTCGCTAGCCAGATCTGATAGTCAGCCTCAGGCATCACCTTAAAGGTCGAACCGTTGAAATCTTTCTGGCGGTTGTAGGGCGGATCGACGATCAGCAAGTCAACGAAGCTATCTGGCATCAACGGTAAAGCAGTCAACGAATCTTGATGAATTGTCCGATCTAGAATATCGGCTACTGACTGGGGGCCACTTATCCTTAGCAATTTGGTTGCATAGGCAACTTTTTCTGCTGTACTCATTGTCAGGGTTCGATTGTTGGGTGCTTTTTGCTTTGACAATCTTTGCTTCGACAGCGGTTCAGGCTCCACCACTCAACTCACACAGCAGCTTATCAGATGATTTGAACCGAACCCCTTAGAATAGAAACACGTAATTAACTTTGTCTATAACCCGATCACTTCCTATGTTTGAAGCCCTCTCAGAACAATTTGAATCCGCCTGGAAAAAACTGCGTGGCCAGGACAAAATTTCGGATGCAAATATTACAGAGGCGCTGAGAGAAGTTCGGCGCGCCCTTTTAGAAGCGGATGCGAACTTGGACGTGGTCAAAGGCTTCGTCGCCGATGTTAAAGAAAAGGCCCAGGGCGCTGATGTGGTATCTGGCGTTCGCCCTGACCAGCAGTTCATCAAGATCGTCTATGACGAGCTGGTGGAGACTATGGGCGATACTAATGTCCCCTTGGCCGATAGCGAGAACAAGCCAACGGTTGTCTTGATGGCTGGTTTGCAAGGTACGGGTAAGACAACAGCTTCTGCCAAACTCGCTCTGCATCTACGCAAGCAAGAACGCTCTGCTTTGCTAGTCGCAACTGACGTATATCGACCAGCGGCGATTGATCAGCTTCTGACGTTAGGTAAGCAGATCGATGTGCCCGTCTTTGAGATCGGCGCGGATGCAAACCCGGTGGAAATCGCCCGGCAGGGTTTGAAAAAGGCAAAAGCAGACGGTATTGATACGGTCATTATCGATACGGCGGGTCGATTGCAAATTGATACGGACATGATGGCCGAGCTGGCGCAGGTTAAAGAAGTTGCGCAGCCAGATGAAGTATTGCTGGTTGTAGATGCGATGACAGGCCAAGAGGCGGCCACATTGACTCGCACGTTCCACGATGAAATTGGGATTACCGGCGCGATCTTAACCAAGATGGATGGCGATTCGCGCGGGGGGGCGGCGCTATCTGTGCGGCGAATTTCTGGGCAGCCGATCAAGTTCATTGGTGTCGGCGAGAAAGTTGAAGCGCTACAGCCTTTCTATCCAGACCGGATGGCCTCTCGAATTCTGGGGATGGGTGATGTGTTGACCCTAGTAGAGAAGGCCCAAGAAGAAGTTGATATTGCCGATGCAGAGAAGCTGCAAGAGAAGATTCTGTCGGCGAAATTTGATTTTAATGACTTCTTGAAGCAGACCCGACTGATGAAAAACATGGGGTCACTAGCAGGCATCATGAAGATGATTCCAGGTATGGGGAATAAGCTCTCTTCTGACCAGCTACAGCAGGGTGAGCAGCAGCTAAAGCGCTGTGAGGCCATGATCAATTCGATGACGATGGAAGAACGGCAGAACCCAGAAGTGTTGTCCGGTTCGCCTAGTCGGCGGCGGCGGGTGGCAAAGGGTGCTGGCTATGCCGAGAAGGATGTCGGCAAGCTGGTGAGTGATTTTCAGCGGATGCGCGGACTCATGCAGCAAATGGGCCAAGGAAATATGGGGCTACCAGGATTTGACGGTAGCTTTCCTGGTATGGGCGGCGGTCCAATGGGTGGCGGACCGATGGGGAGAAATCCTTTCGGTGGGGCGCCTAGGCCCGGTTGGCGTGGCGCTGGCGGTGGAAAGAAGAAAAAGAAGAACAAAAAAAAGAAGGGATTTGGCTCTCTATAGCCTTTGCTCAATCCATGCTTTCATGCCGTCTCTTTTCAAGATAGCTCTGTCAGACTTCGGTGCTACCCATCCGTAAATCTCCTTCTCGCTGTAGCCTTTTTTCGCATTACCGAAGGCCCACTGCATAGAGGCATAGGTTGCAGGATCTCTGCCATCTAAAGAGAAATGGTCATTGATGTAGCAAGCCATTTCCCAGGCGGCTTCTGGTGTTCGGGTAAAGCGTAAGATTTGTTTTGACCAGTACATCCGCAGGTTGTT
The DNA here is from genome assembly GCF_000155595.1 of Synechococcus sp. PCC 7335. Classification (NCBI taxonomy): domain Bacteria; kingdom Bacillati; phylum Cyanobacteriota; class Cyanophyceae; order Synechococcales; family Synechococcaceae; genus Synechococcus; species Synechococcus sp. PCC 7335. Next base: position 1,421,486 of record NZ_DS989904.1, read on the forward strand.
GTGTAGCCATCCCGTATTCGACCACTCGTTTTGAGCAGCATTCCAGGTACTATCGGACGTGCGAGCGTTCAAAATGTCTTCATCTGATTGCAGCTCGGGGCGTGGATCGCCTGCATGAGCCTCTAGCGTCTCTTTTGCTTTGTCTGGTAAGGCCCTGTATTCATGCAGATTAGGAACGTAGAAGGCCTGATAGTGGGACCATTCTCGCCAGGTTAGGAATTCGTCTCGAAATTTCCAGGTGTAAGTTTTGGGAACCTCTGAAGATTCAATTTCAGCTAGGAGCTGGTGCGGGCTAATCATGCCAAAGTGTAGATAGGGGGATAGCTGTGAGGTGGAATGTTCTAGTGCTGCGTTGTTTCTAATCCATTTGTATTTGGCAAGGATTTTCTCTTTTAGGATTTTGACTCGAGCTTCTATGACTGCTTGAGTCGGTGGGTGCTCTTTCGAGATTCTGATACTGTGATTGATATCGCACTGTGAAACCAGATCTTTGAGAGCTGCGTCGCTGTAGTCTGCGAAGTTGTGTTCGTTTGGTAGCGATAGCGTTTGTGCCTTGATCTGACTGGTTTGGGTCGCTGCTCGCAGCTCAGCATAACGCTCTCTCAACTCTCCGTGCGCTTTTCTAAAAGCAGGGGTTGTCTTGAGCCCTTTTGGCAGCTTGCGGACAGGAACAAGTCTAGCGGCGTCTACAAAGAATACGGTTTGATGGGCAGTTGCTAGAATTTTGTCTAATCTAGCCCTATCTCGAAAGGTAGGATCTTCGTCGGTATAGATGGCGACGGCTTCGGCGAGCAGCGATCGCATAGTCCCTTCCTCATCCTTTCGCTCTAGAGTCTGTACGCACTGGATTTTGCGCTTTCTAAGGGCGATCGCACATTCTCTAAACGCACCCAAAGCAAAGTAGAACAGACGGTCATTCGCCCAATCGATCTGCTCGTCTAACTGGCTGTAAACAACAACAGGTAAATCCAGCGCCCGCGCGTGATGGTGTGCTGCGTCTATGACCGGGTTGTCTTCACCTCGTAAGGCTCGGTTGAGGATCACTAGAACATAGTTGCCCTCTCCCAAAACAGGTTGATCATTCGCAACAGTCACTCTATCAGGCAGATCGCCGCTGCTTTGAGCGAACCCGATATCAACTGACATGAGCAGCCTCCTGAGCAGCTTTTGTAGGGAGTTTTTCAGTCGTTTTTTGTGCGCTTGCCTTGCCTTTTGAAGTACGCTTAGCTTTTGTGCGCTGAGCGGAAGTAGCCGAAGCCTTTCTTGAAGAAGTTCTGCGACGAGGTTTCTTTCTAGATCCGTGCTTTTCGTATACTTGCTCAGCTTCTTTCTTTGCTTCAGGTGTTTTCTTGATTGCCCAGAGCCTAGACTTTGCTAAGGCTGCAGCCTCTTTATGTTCCACAATGGGCGGCGGATACGAGAGTTCTCCTTCTAAGAGCCAAGGTGTCTGTAGTATTTCGTCAGGTAGTGCGGCGAGTTCTGGAACCCACTGGCGGGTAAACGTCCCTTCTATATCTTGGTCTAGCCCTTGTTTGATAGGTGAATAGATCCGGATAGCGTTGATACCTGTGACGCCTGATTGCATCTGAGATTGAGGCCAGTGGATGCCAGGCTCATAATCGGTGAAAAGCCTGGCTAGAACATCGCCACTCTTTTGCCAGGGCAGCCATAGGTCGTAGCTAGCAAAGCTCATCAGCATCGCTCGCATCCGGAAGTTAATCCAACCGGTCGCGCGCAGGTAACGCATACAGGCATCAACAAAGGGGTAGCCAGTTTGACCTTCTGCAAACGCTCGTAGCTTAATTGCATGGTCGCCGTCGTCTCGGATGCCTGTATAGGCTCTTGCCATGGGTAGCCACTCAAGTTCAGGCTCTAGCTCTAGCTTTTGAGTGAAATGACAGTGCCAGTGCAGACGGCCCACAAAAGAAGAGAGCGATCCGGCCCAGGTCCCCCTTTCTGCTTTGGGCATAGCAGCGACTTCGGCAATTCTTTTTTGAGTGGCTTGATAGGTTTCGCGCATGGAGATCGCACCGTAGGCCAGGTATGGAGAAAGCCTAGAGCAGCCACTTTCACCAGTCACAGGCGAAGACATATCTGTACGATATCTCTCGCCGCGTTCGTACAAAAAACTGCTTAGAACCTGAAGCGCTGCGTTTCTACCGGGTGGCTGCAGTGCGGTGATGCCATCGTGCTTCAGCCCTAGTACTTCGGGCGATGGCATCGTTCTATCTTCAGAATGCGCTACAAAAGAGATGCTTTCTGGCAGTGATGCGATGGGTTCTGCCATCAGCGAATCCCACTGCTTAGCCCAGTGATCGCGGTTTATTTTGGAGCCTCGCCATACGCCAAACTGAAGCGGCTCATGGAAGGCTACCCCTGCTTGCTGGCACCACTTTCTAACCGCTTTATCCCGTTGAAACGTCCAGTTGTTGCCTGTTTCCTGATGTGCCCAAAGCTCGATATTGCCGTATGTTTTCTGGAGTCGACTGAGCACCTCTACTACATCACCAGAGGCGATCGCCATCGACCCACCCAGCTCTTCTAATGCCTCAATCGTTTCTTCTACACAGCCCTTGAGGAACAAATACTGCCGATAGCTCGTATCTTCTAGTGCCCAGTAGTCTGGCTCGACAACATAAAGCGGTAGAACCGGTCCCTTTTGCGCAGCGAACGTCAAGCAGCGATGATCGAAGAGTCGAAAGTCTTTTTTGAACCACACAACTTGTACAGCGCTCATCAATTGCTATCCGCTAACGGTAAGGGTCTGATCAAAACAGCAGCGTCAATCAAGAAGAAATAAGTCCTTCGAATCAAACAGCGCTATTTTATTCAAACATTAGAAGATTCTGGGTGCCCAGAGCATCATCCTTCCTACTTACTTTTTACTTTTGTCTGTAAGCGCCTGTATAGCAAAGCGCGGATGCATACGCTTCAAGAAGGCAATTGTGATTGTGTTTGTTGTTCTGGTAATTTACTCACTATTCCCGTTAGTTCAAGGGCTATCTGGCTGAGCCCATTTCACTAACTTACGTTCTAGATCGTCACTGGCAAAGGGCTTAGTGATGTAATCACTCATTCCTGCAGCTAGGCATTTGTCGCGATCGCCTTTCATGGCATTCGCAGTGATTGCAATGACTGGAATACTACTATTGCGAGAGTTTTGCTTTCTTAGTTTTCTAGTCGCTTCATATCCATCGACTATTGGCATCTGACAGTCCATCAAAATTAGATCGAATAATTCGGCGTTGATTTTATTCAGCGCTTCTTGCCCATTTTCTACGGTCACCACATTGTCGTAGCCTATATCTTCTAGCAGCATCACTAGCAAATCTCGGTTGTCGATATTGTCTTCAGCCACCAAGATGCGAGCCTGACTACTGTCGATAGCATCCTCTGCCGGCGGTTGAAGGGCTTGTGCTTCTAAAACGTCTTCACTGTCTCCCGCTTTCTCTAACGGTACTACAAACCAAAAGGTGCTCCCTTGGTTAGGTTGACTTTCGACGCCGATCTCGCCTCGCATGAGTTCGACGATGCGACGACAGATGGTTAAGCCTAGTCCAGTGCCGCCATATTGGCGAGTGCTCGAATTGTCTGCTTGAATGAAAGGCTCAAACAGATTTTCTTGTGCATCTGGGTGAATTCCTACACCTGTATCCGTAACGCTAAAGCGGACGGTTACTTTGTTCTTAGCTCTCTGAATGCGTTGCGATCGCAGCTGTATACTTCCTTTTGCTGTAAACTTGACTGCGTTTCCTAGTAGATTATGCAATATTTGTTGTAGTCGAAAGCTATCGCCGATAACAAGGGTTGGTAAAGTGCTATCTACCTCTAATGTTATCGATAGTCCTTTCTCCTCTGCGCTAGGTGCAAAGTTAGCGAAAGTCGTTTTAAGTAGGGTCCCAAGATCAAAAGGCTTGCAGTCAATGTGGAGTTCTTGAGCCTCTAACTTAGAAAGATCTAGCACGTCATTAATTAAAGTCAGCAGGGTTTGTCCATTGCGCTGGAGGACTTCTAATAGATTTTGCTGCCTTTCGTTTAATCCTGTGCGCTCTAGTAACTGGCTAGTTCCTAGTATTAAGTTCATTGGGGTGCGAATTTCGTGACTCATATTCGCAAGAAATTCCGATTTGGCTTGGTTGGCAGAATCAGCAGCCTGGGCCGCCGCGATCGCATTTTCCAAGGTTTGTTTCTGTTTTGTCAGCCGCCTTTCGGTTGTTTTCCTCCCGGTAATATCTGTTGCAAGGCCTAATACTTGCTGGACTCTTCCTGCGCTATCGACATCAAAAGCCACGCTGCGAAGCGCTATCCATCTCCAGCTTCCATTTTTGTGTTTGATCTGGAGTTCGGTCTCTAAGACGTCTGTATGATTATGGATAAATCGCTGATAGTACTGAATGACTTTAGAGAAATCCTTGGGATGAACAAGTCTTTGGATGATGTGATCACCCATATCACGAACTTCTCTTGGGGTATAGCCCAAGATCTTACTCACCGAGGAGTTTAGATACGTCGCTGACATAGAGGGAATATCGTATATGTAAATGATGCCAGGATTAGACTCAGACAGTCTCTGAGCAAAGTTACGGCTATCTTGCAGTTCTGTTTGTACCTTCTTGATCGCTGTGATTTCATTGACCACGGCAGCTACCCAGCGGCGACCATTCTTTAGATCTACGGGAAAGTAGCTCGCTAGCCAGTGGCGATACGCATCCGGTTCGGTTGGCAGCGCCCCTTCAAATTCGTAATCTAGAACAGGGTTTCCTGTTTCTAATACCTGTCGATGTAGAGCCATTGCTTGCTCTCCGATTTCAGACGGCAGGATTTCAGCCATTGTCCTACCAATATGCTCTTCGATCGATAGCTGATCGATCTCTGCTAGCATTTGATTTAGCCTAACAAAGCGCAGATTCTCATCGTGCAGCGCAAATCCTACTGGACTCGTAGCATAGACAGTTTCTAATACGGCGTTACTTTCTTCTAGTTTTGCCTGCACCCGCTTTAGTTCAGTGACTTCTAAGAATGTCAAGGTCACACCGTCTAGTTCACCATCCGCTTTGATATACGGATAGGCTCTTAGCAACAGGGATTCTTTGGTATCGGCGTTGCAGACCTCTTTCTCTATCAAAGATTCATGAGCAATGACCTCTCGGGCCAAAGCGTCTAGACTCGTTTCCACTAAGCGATTAGTGAAGTTAGCAATGGGTCGATCGACATCACCCGCCTGCAGGTTTACCACAGCCGCAGCAGCAGGCGTAAATTTTCTAATATACAAATTGCGGTCTAAGAAGACTACGCCGACATTTGTACTGCGTAACAGATTGTCAATATCTTCGTTGAGCTGCACTAATTCATTTATCTTTCTTTGATACTCAGCGTTAACAGTGTATAGCTCCTCATTGACGGACTGCATCTCCTCATTGGTACTTTGTAGTTCTTCGTTCGAGGCCAACAGCTCTTCATTCGTAGCCTGTTGTTCTTCGTTGATGGTTTCTAATTCTTCGATCGTAACCTGTAAGTTCTCTTTGGTTTGTCTAAGTTCGTATTCTAGAGCACTGATTTGTTCTGCCGCATCCGCCGAGATTTCACAAGGACTCGAATCAACAGCAAGCGTAGCACTAACAATCTCTAGCATAACCACTAAAAGATTGTTGTCTCGCCCGTTTTCTGGCTCAAAGCCTACCTTTAAATCTATATGGTGAACGGTATCGTTTTTAGGCAGCGGGATGCCTGTATAGGTCACCGATTCTTTCTCACGTTTAGCTCGATGCAGGGCGGTTTCTAGGGGTAAGCGTAGCGCTTTTGGCACCATCTCAGTAACATCCATCCGTACCTCCCCAATAGCAAGCTCTAGAAGCTGCGCCGAATTGTGGAAAATTTGCAGCAGCTGATTATTGTGGTTGACGGCTAGGCAAGTAACTTTGCGATCACCCAGCGCATGCTTAAACGCAGTTTCAACAATTTGTTTATCTCTTTGACTGTCGTCTTTGATCTGTCTTCGCGATCGAGACGCTGTGGCAGTAGGCTGCACATAGGCGTTGGGTAGTAGCCTTCGCCCGTTCTCTCTTTTACGATACAGCCTACTTTCAGCATGGACTACCTCAAAATCTTCAGCGTATTCACCTAGCGTTTCAGATCCACCAAGAAATAGAATGCCTTCTGGTGCAAGTGTAAAGTGCAACAGTCTCACTACCTGCTGCTGAAGGCGAGAATTCATGTAGATCAGCACATTGCGGCAGCTAACTAGATGCATCTTTGAGAATCCCGCATTTTTAGTCAAATCGTGCGGCGCGATAATCAGCATCTCTCTCAAGAACCGCTTAACCCTGTACATATCTCCGACTTTATCGAAGTAGTCCTCTAAGCGATCTGCCGTGATTTCGTTGGCGATGCTGGCTGGATAAACGCCTTTTGCCGCGAAAGAGAGTGACTTAGAATCAATATCTGTCGCAAAGATCTTAACTGTTAGCTCTTTATTCGCTGTCTCCAACGCATCCGCGACTGTCATCGCCATGCTGTAAGCTTCTTCTCCCGTAGAGCAAGCGCTTACCCAGATCCGAAGCTGGCCGCCTGCTTCCTGTTTTTCTATGAGGTCGGGCAGTATTTGATTTCTTAAGCGTACCCAAGGCGCACCGTCCCTAAAAAAGCGAGTAGCACCGATCAACAAGCTTTGTCGTAGCAGCTGCCGCTCTTCTGCTGACTCAGAAAGAATGCTAATGTACTCAGTGATATTCCGGCAGTGATTGAGCGCACAGCGATGATGTGTTCGTCTTCGAAGGGTATTTGTCTTATAGTCAGAAAAGTCAATGTCGGCTTGATCTGCTAGGATGCTAATTATTTCTTGAAGTGCATCGGGGCTAACAAAGGCTGCTTCGGCTTTCTCCCCTTGATTTTGGTCATAGGTGAAGCGAACAATATTGTAGACAGCTCTAGCAAGTTCTTGGGGAGAGAGGATTTTGTCGATGATGCCTGTGGCGATCGCATTAATAGGCATACTGCTAAACTGGGCCGACTCTGGTGTTTGAGCTAAAACAACACCCCCCGCTCTACTGATCTGCTGCAACCCATCTGACCCATCACTGCCACCGCCTGTTAGCACCACTCCAATGGCTCGCTCAGCGAAGTTTTGAGCCATCGATTCAAAAAAGAGGTTGATCGGATAGTTCAGATGCTCAGCGCGATCAACTAAGACAAACTGCCGATCTTGCAATAGCATGTTCTTCCCAGGCGGCATCACGTACACCATGCCAGCCTCTACAGGCATCTCTTCGACCACCTGACGCACCTGCATCGCTGTCTTGCGCTGCAGAATTTCACTCATCATGCTACGAAAATCTGGCGAAAGATGTTGAATAACTACAAACGCCGCATTCGGATGATCAGAAAGGTTTGAGAAGAACTCTTCTAGCGCCTGGATACCTCCGGCTGAGGTACCAATCCCAACGATAAAGAAATCTGAGGATGAGACTGTCATACTGGGAAGAATTGTCGACGGTAGCTAGGCTTACTATTATCGCTTATTACTAATATCTCTTATATGCTTAAAGAGTGAGTTCTATCGCATATCAATTGTATCGATATATGACAACACATCACGGTTGATTGAGATTGTTGGATTTAATTTATTATTAAGAACAAATTACATAGATGTAGTCTTAATGAAAGCAGTACTTTTTGTCCAATGATATCGATTGATAGTCCAACGATGTCGGTGTAAATGCGCAGGTATAAAATACTGCTATGTCGGTATAAAATCTCTATTTATGAAGTGTCTGTGCTTATGAAATTTCCGTCGAAGCTTCTTAGCATTAGAACTGTGCATGGTAGACACTCCTCTGATTGGAAAGGTATTAAAGAAGATAGGCTTTCTAACTGACTTCTTGTTTGTCTAGCCTAGAAGGCGATTTGTGTTTCCCCAGCAGGCGATCGCGCAAATGTTTAATCCGATCTCGAAACTCACTAGCCTCTTCAAATTTCAATTCCTTCGCTGCCTGTTTCATCTTTGTCTCTAACTGACCGATCAGCGCCGGAATATCTTCTAACGCTAGCTCATCGCTATGACTAACAGCTTGTTCTAATTCTTCAGCATTAAGACGACGCGAAACATCCAAGAAAGAGAGAATAGAGTTGGACTGACGACGAATCAACGCGGTCGGCGTAATTCCGTTTTTCTCGTTGTATTCAGCCTGAATGGCCCGTCGGCGCTCAGTTTCACCAATTGCCTGCTCCATACTCTCAGTCATATTATCCGCGTAGAGAATCGCCTTGCCTTCTATATGGCGAGCCGCACGGCCAATGGTTTGAATCAGCGATCGCTGCGCTCGCAAAAAGCCTTCTTTATCCGCATCTAGGATAGCCACGAGGGAAACTTCGGGTAGGTCTAGTCCTTCTCTCAATAGATTGACGCCTATGAGCACGTCAAATACACCGTTGCGCAAGTCTTGAATAATCTCGATTCGCTCAATTGAATGCACTTCTGAGTGAAGGTAGCGAACTCGAACCCCGTGCTCGTTAAAGTAGTCGGTAAGATCTTCGGCCATGCGTTTGGTCAAGGTAGTTACCAGAGTTCGCTCATCTTTTTCTGCTCGCATACGAACCTCACCTAGCAAATCATCTACTTGACCTTCGGAAGGTCGCACCATGATTTCAGGATCAAGTACGCCTGTTGGGCGAATAATCTGATCGACAACGTGTCCTTCAGAAAGACCGATTTCCCAGTCCCCGGGCGTCGCTGATACAAAGATGCACTGATTGACTTTATCCCAAAATTCCTCGGCCTTTAACGGTCGATTATCAGCAGCACTGGGCAACCGGAAGCCGTGCTCGATCAGCACTCTCTTGCGGGCCTGGTCGCCGTTGTACATGGCTCGAATCTGAGGCACAGTCACGTGAGACTCATCTACAGCGAGTAGCCAGTCATCATGTGGAAAATAGTCGAGCAGGCACTCTGGCGGCGCACCCGGTAGGCGACCCGCTAGATGGCGAGTATAGTTTTCGACGCCGTTGCAATAGCCAACTTCTTCGAGCATTTCTAGGTCGTAGCGAGTTCGCTGCTCCAACCTTTGGGCTTCTAGCAGCTTACCTTGACTCTCTAAAAATTCGAGCTGCTCTTTAAGCTCAGCTCGAATGCCTTTGCAAGCAGCCTCTAGCTTGTCATCGGGGGTAACAAAGTGACGGGCCGGATAGATATTTAGCGCGTCCATGCTTTGCAGCGTCGCCCCTGTCACCGGATCGATGTAGCGAATAGCGTCAATCTCATCGCCAAAGAACTCGACGCGAATCACCCGGTCTTCATAAGCAGGCCCAATTTCTAGCACGTCGCCTTTGACCCGAAAGCGACCGCGGCCCATTTCAAGATCGTTACGCGTGTATTGAACAGAAGCTAGATCGCGTAGTACTTGGCGCTGGTTGGTCTCTGCACCTACTCGCAGCGGAATCGAAGCGTTGAGATATTCAGAGGGAATCCCTAAGCCGTAGATACAGCTGATAGAGGCAACAACGATGACATCTTTGCGCTCGAAGAGTGATCTGGTAGCAGAGTGCCGCAGCATATCAATCTCATCGTTGATAGAAGATGTCTTTTGGATATAGGTATCGGTGACAGGGATGTAGGCTTCTGGCTGATAGTAGTCGTAGTAGCTGATGAAGTATTCGACGGAATTATCTGGAAAGAACTCGCGCAGCTCGTTGCATAGCTGAGCGGCCAACGTTTTGTTGTGGGCTAGCACCAACGTCGGTTTACCTACCTGATCGATAGTGCGGGCAATGGTGTGCGTTTTACCGGTACCGGTCGCGCCTAGTAGGGTCTGATACTCTCTGTTCGCTTTGAGGTTTTTTACAAGCTGCTTGATTGCTTGGGGCTGATCGCCTGCAGGTTCAAAAGGGGCTTGAATATTGAATTTCTTTGGCATGGATGAGAACAAGAGCGGCGGCAACCGTCAGGCTTTATAGCACTTAACCTGTCTTATGGTAGACGAATTAGCTAGCGGCGATCGCATCTTTCGATAGAGACCGCGATCGCTCAAGTGCAGAACAAATGAGAGCTAGTGCGTTCATAATAATACACAAGTACTAACTTCGCTATCTATGCCTAACGCTCTTTCAAGGCAACTCTATGCAAGCCACGGGTGCCAGACCGTTAAGGCTAAAATTTCTAAGGCCAAAATGTCAGGGAGAGCAACCCTGTCGTCTACGAACAAAACCAGACAGCTATCCATAAAGGAAAAGGCGTCTTTAGGAATAAGCTTTCGCTTACCATCTCTCCTAGAGAGATGGCCTCTATACCGTCATATATAGCTGGCAATAGTTTGGCGTAGTCGGATCGCTAAATATAGTTGGCGCAGTTGACAAAGCGTAGGATAATCCGGGGTGTTCTAGCGTGTAGTGTCCTATAGATGAAGCCCAGTGATCCTAGCTCTAAGATTCCGCAGTGCGTCTGGCAGTGGCCAATTGGAAAGACCTGGGATACCCCCTATATTGTGCGCTATGCCAGTAATCTGGATGATGGGCCAGAGCATGGTGCGCCTTTAGGTGGGTTTGGAGCAGGCTGTATTGGTCGCTCTCCGCACGGTACATTCAATCTATGGCATCTAGACGGGGGCGAACATGTCTTTGACAGTTTCCCTGGCTGTCAGTTCAGTGTCTTTGAGCAAAGCGCGGACGGTGAAACAAAAGCCTATGCAATGAGTTCGGATAAGCCAGAGACTGAACTCGCTAGCTGGCAGTGGTATCCCGCTGGCAAAACAACAGAAAACACAGGCACCTATCATGCGCTGTATCCACGTAGCTGGTACCTGTATGAAAATATCTTCAAAGCAGATCTAACCTGTGAGCAGCTTTCTCCTATCTGGGCAAACAACTATATAGAAAGCAGCTATCCAACCGCTACTTTCATATGGACTGCTCACAATCATACTGACCAACCGTTGACACTTAGCATCATGCTGAGCTGGGAGAATATGGTGGGCTGGTTCACTAATAGTGAGACCTCTCCAGAGATTCAGCAAAGAGAGGATGGCAGTCCTTTTTACGACTACGTTCCGCTACTGAGAGAAAGTAAAGGAAATTACAACACCCTGGTTTGTGAGGAAGGTGTTGCTAGAGGTGTTGTTCTAGACGGGAACTGGACAGGTAGTCCGGCGGAAGGTCAAGGACAGTTGGCGATCGCAGCTCATCATCTCGAAGCGGAAGTCTCGTATCATACCCGATGGCATCCCGATGGAGACGGCAGTGAGCTATGGAATGACTTTTCAACAACCGGCCGCCTCAGCAATCTTGAAGATGTAGATCAAAGCGGCGGTGAACGGATTGGAGGGGCGATCGCCCTACGCTTCACACTTGCCCCTGGTGAGACGAAACAAATTCCTTTTACTCTTAGCTGGGACTTACCCGTCACTGAATTTGCTAAGGGAAAGCGAGCCTATCGGCGCTACACAGACTTTTTTGATCGGAGCGGTCGCAATGCTTGGGTGATCGCCTCTACTGCTCTAAATAACTACGCCATTTGGCAACAGAACATCATTAACTGGCAGCAGCCAATTCTAGATAGAACAGATTTGCCTAACTGGTTCAAGATGGCCCTGTTCAACGAGCTATATGATCTCGCGAGTGGCGGTACGCTATGGTCTGCTGCTAGCAAAAGCGACCCGGTTGGACAGTTCGGTGTGCTCGAATGCATTGACTACCGTTGGTATGAGAGCTTAGATGTGCGTCTCTATGGTGGCTATGCTCTCCTCCTGCTTTGGCCAGAACTGGAGAAATCCATCCTGCGAGCCTTTGCTAGAGCGATTCCTACTGCTAACGCGAAAGAACGGATCATTGGCTATTACTACACCGTTGGCGAAGCCGATCACATGGCCCCACGCAAGCTCAAAGGTGCCACTCCACACGATCTGGGGGCACCAAATGAGAATCCGTGGATGGCAACGAATTACACGAGCTATCAAGATTGTAATCAGTGGAAAGATCTTTCTAGCGACTTTGTTCTACAGGTATATAGGGCCTTTGAATCGACGGGCAGCGTGGATATGGACTTTCTCTTAGATTGTTGGCCTGCGATTGTAGAAACTCTAGGCTATACAAAGTTGTTCGATACCGATGGCGACGGTTTGATCGAAAATAGCGGCGCACCCGACCAGACCTTTGATGATTGGAAATTGCAGGGAATTAGCGCCTACTGTGGCGGCCTATGGATTGCGGCTCTAAGTGCAGCCATCAAGATAGGAGAGATTTTACAAGAGAGCAAGCGAGTAGAAGGAACGATTGTGATTTTACTTGCTCAATATCGACGCTGGTGGCAGCATGGCCGCACAGCTTATCAAAAGCAGCTTTGGAATGGCGAATATTATCGATTGGATACAGGCAGCGGTTCGGATGTCGTCATGGCCGATCAGCTCTGTGGGCAGTTTTGTGCCTCTACGATGGGCCTTCCAGATGTGGTGGATAGCGAATTTGTAGAACCGACCTTGAGAGCGATTTATGAGGCTTGTTTCGTTAGGTTTAATCAGTACACTGCGCAGTTGGGTCCTCAGAATCAGAAGTTTGAAGGTGCTCAGACTGGATATTTTAGCGCTTCAGAACTTGGCGTTAAAGTAGGTTGTGCGAATGGTGTACGACCGGACGGCTCACCGCAAAACCCTGACGATACTCATCAACTAGAGGTTTGGACAGGGATTAATTTTGGTTTAGCGGCATTCTTGGCTCATGAGGGCAAGCTGCACGAAGCAATGGAAATTACAGAGGCGGTGGTACGACAGGTGTATGAGCACGGATTGCAGTTTCGTACACCAGAGGCAATCACAGCGGTTGGCACGTTTCGCGCCTGTCACTATCTAAGGCCAATGGCAATTTGGGCAGTGTACCAATGCGGGTTCGTAAGGTAGCCATTTGTAACGCATATCTTCAATTCCATAAGCGCTGCGACTTCATACGCTGCGACATGTAGCATAGTGTAGATAGATAGTGTGGATAGATTTAGTTATCTATAGAATCAGTGATTGCCACAGACACCAGAAACCAGAAGGGAATAACAACAACTAAGGTAGCTGGAAAAATCCATACGGGTACGTTTAGCACCAATAGTTGGATATGAAAGGAGACCACCGCAAATATGAACCCCATTGCTAGAAGCAGTGCGAATATAATCGATTTTTTCGTAGGTTTGTTCTTACTAGGTTTTTTCTGCATGTGACTGTTCGTGTTTAGACATACGTTTGTTGCTACGGTTCTAGTTTGCCCAGCGCTAATAGAGGCATACCTTTTCCGCGGCTTGTAACACTACCGACTAGTCCACTACCCTACGCTCTACCTCCAATAGCCACACAATAAATACGGTTCCTGGTCCAGAATGAGCATCGAAAGCGCTTAACGGCAACCAGGGTGTTCCTGCTGCCGGACTAACAACTTCAATGAATCCCTGCATCTCAGCAGTCAGCGACTGTGCGATCGCTAACCCCAACCCAGTCCCTGGAATATCGCCCTCAGCCTGCACGCCTCGATAGTTCCGTTCAAACAGCCGTACCAAATCATCCGCTGGAATCCCCGGTCCTGTATCACCGACTACGATTCCTTGATACTGCCCCTGCGCTGAATACCGACTGCTAATCTGACGCATTCGACTGACACCAGTTTGTACCCATACCTGAGCGCCAGCAGGAGTGTATTTCACCGCATTATCGACCAGATTACTCACTACCTCACCTAGCGCTTCTTCGTCTCCCCACACCGAAGGTGTATCTGGTGCCACCTGTGCGTGTAGCTCTATTCCTTTTTCAGTAGCAACAATGTCAGCCACCGCCAAGACAGGTTCTAAAATGTCAGGCAAGTACTGGGCAGATAGCGTCAGCGCGTGCCCCAGCCCTGTTCCTGTTCCATTTTCCTTTGCTGCTGCGGTTACCCTATCCCCAGCTGCTGACACCACAGGCTCTGTCCGAGGTGGTAGGCTCAGCGGCGCAGGTGGTAGCAGTGGTGGACCAAGCGCGACATCATCTGCTAGATTCGCATCACCAATCGCCACCGTCTCGTCAAAGTGGGCCACCATCTCTCGCAGCCGTTTACTCTCGCGCACAATTCCTGTTGCTACTGGCTTATTTGAGTCTTCTGGTTCTAGCCGCCGTACCAGTAACTGACCAAAGGTCGTCACGGCAGTCAGGGGATTGCGGAACTGGTGCAGCAAATTGTGAAAAATTTCTGACTGACGGCTTTGAAGCGCTCGCTTGTTAGAAAGCTGTGCTTGCAGCCACTGGTTGCGCCGCTCTAATACACAGCTTGCCGCTAGCATCTGAGCAACTGCTTCAATATGCTGCTGTTCGTCCTCTCTCCAAGCGCGGTCACGTCGCACAGTTACCAGTAGTCCGACTACCACATCGCTATAGACCAGTGGCACCACTAACCGTCGATCAGACTGAAGCTCTGGCCAAGGGTGATCGCCTTTGGCCCTATCAAAAACGCTATCAGACTCGGCTCTGTCGCTAGCCCTGTCACTAGGGGGTTTGTCGCCTGAGGATTTTTCAGAACTTTGCTCACTAGATTGCTCACCAGAGTTCCGTGTATCAGTACTCTGCTTGCTAGCGCTGGTTTTCGATTCTTTCGACAGGGCTGTCTCAGCACTTCCTGGTAACGCCAGTACCCTAAACTGACTGTCGCCCCGTCGGCCTTCAAAGTTCTCTACCCAGCGCTCAATCGACTCAGGATAGCTGACTACAGGCGCAAAACTGGACTGCTGACGAGTATACGCCTCGCCCTCCTCTGCTGCTGAATCGTCGGTTGCTAGTTCGGCAATATAGATAGCTGCAGAAGACTCCTCCATCTGCTGAATTAACAACCGCAGCTGAACCTGGCAAAGCGATAAAAATTCTGGACTGGCGATCGCGGCCATAAAAACGTCTACAAAAGCAAAGCGGAACGATATCTATGTGAACTATATCTATATACAGAGCAACAGCAGACTATATACAAAGCAACAGCAGAAAAGGGAACGAAAGCAATAAGTTTCTAACATTTCCTTAATACATTCTGGTTAAGAACGCTGCCGAGTGCAACCTATAGAAACACTGCCTGCTATACGACACGCCGCAAAACGCAAGCAAAAACAAACGTAGATTGATTTTTAAACCAACTTGAAATTCTAAGTCGTACCTGATATATTTTGCAAGGCTTTAATTATTTTGTAGCTCTCGCTACATCTAAATCACACTACAGGAGGGAAGAAGTTGGCACGAAGACGCAAGCGCAAAAGCCGTCGTCGCCTAGAGGGACGTCGCATTTTAGAATCAGTTCCTCAATTTAGCATCGAAAGTGGCGAGGAGAAGCCAGTCACAGCGGCTCGAAACTACATTCATGCTCAAGGTATCTGTCCTCCGGCCCTGCTGCTAGTCAAGCGTAATGAACATACAACTGATCGCTACTTTTGGGCAGAGAAAGGCCTATTTGGCGCTCAGTATGTGGAAGAGAACCACTTTTTGTTCCCCAGCCTTCGCCTACTCATGAGCGAAGAAGAAGACGTAGCAGTTTCCATGTAGAAAAGGCTTTAGCTGCGGACCTCAACCTATTTGAGATGACTAGTTGAGATAAGCATAGGGCTAAATAAGTACCAGATAAGAGGAGTGGTGGATATCCATCGCTCCTTTCTTATTGCGCTTCTTAGTGTGCTACAAATCCGTTTCAAACAGATGCGTTGCAACTATGTAGCTTTGGTCACTTAGCTTGCGGCATAGTCGTTGGCTATAACCCTTGTGTTTCAACAGGCTAAGTGACTCGCAATGTGCGGATGTATTCGCGCATTGCTATAGCGTTCACCACTTAGCTCTACACATTCGTGATGGGTAGAGTCGTTGATACATATAGATCTTGGTTGGGAATCGCCAGTTGCATTTGGCAATTCCTGCTACTAGCGCCAGCGCTGCGTTCCCCAAACCAACAGATCATGCCTGGATATGAAGATCTCTCCGCCAATTGTTTGGATTTTGAGCATATCATCGGCCAATGTCAGAGACTGGACGTGATACCAGCTGCCTCGTCTTAGCACCATAAGATTCGCCCTAGAGACTGTAGCGCTAGCTGTCTCGTCCCCTTTTGGACAGGCTTTCCCATGCCATACTTCCCACAGCTCTTGTGCATGAGTACGATACACCTGACAATTCTTAGGAACGGTGCAATGTTGAAAATAGCAGGTTCCATTCGTTCTTTGGCTGACTGGGAAAAAGCTATTTACTATCAAGTGATGGCACACCGCTTCCCAATAGTCGGAGTTACGGTTGACAATAGCCGTCTGTGTGCCTCGCACCAGCTTTCCGATAACGATATCGCCTTGTGTTTGACTAGTGAGTGTAGCTGATGCGTGGTCGTAGCTAGCAGTTAGCTCACCGCTCGTAAAGTGGGTAGGCTGCTTACTAACAAACGAGTCGATAAATGTTTTTATAGCGTCGATTTCGCGATCGCCAATCAACTCACTGGTAGTACTGGGTGTTTTGGTTATCAGCGGTGGCTGACTCTCTTTTGAAGTATCTAACGAAGAGTTTGACGACTTGGTTTGAGCTGTGATCACAGGGGTTCTAAATGTGAAAAGACAGCCTGTAATATCGCCTATCGTATCTCTGATAGCGACTACATGTCCTACTATCGAGACTGCTTGTTTCGAACGCGGTAATAGCTGAGTGTGCGCCGGTAGCTGCACAACATCTGTCCCTTCTAGGATCGCTTTCACAATCGAGCGAACACTTCTTAAGCCCACGGCTTGGGAGCTATTTATAGTGTCAGAAGTGTCAGATTTTTGCATTTCGCTTCGAAACTTGAGGACATCAGCAATTGGCCGATCCAAAGCTTCTTGTAGCGACCAGTCTGTAATGGACTCGGCCATGGCATTCATAAAGATGACATTACCATGACGATCGGTTGCCATTACTGCTTCGCTCAGCGATTGGAAAGCGGTTGCATACCAGTGCTCGCTAGAGCGAATAACTTGTTCTTGCTCGTGCTTGTGAAGGGCAATTTCGATTGCGATGCTTAGCTCTCTTTCTTCAAACGGCTTTAGCAAATAGCCGTATGGTTCGGTCTGATTGGCTTGCTTGAAGGTGCTATCATCTGCATTAGCTGTCAAATACACGATTGGAATTTGAAATTCCGATTTGACTTTTTCAGAAATATCGATTCCTGTCATTTCCCCTTTGATATGGATGTCCATCAGGATCAGATCGGGGCGACTGTTTTGAATCTTTCTTAGTGCGCTATCTCCAGAAGCCGCTTTCCCTGCAACGTCATAGCCTAGTCGAGTAAGACTAGATATGATGTCTAGCGCAATCACGCTCTCATCTTCGACGACCATGATCCTCTTTTTAGGAGGTGCCGACTGGTGGATAGGTTTAGCGTCTAGCTCAGTTGTCATAACAGTACTCCATCAATTGAATAGCAGTGGACGGTTGCTTCGATAGCAGCTATAGCTTTCATAGGGTTGCTTAGGATCTGCTCATCGGCTAAAGCCGTTATAGGGCAAAGGGGCGACTCTACCCGCAGTGGTAGGAACCGCGTCGTCGTAAGGCGCTACCGAATGTCTATCAAGACAAAGTAAAGCACCCTTACTTTGCGTTATCTAGCTCGATAGCGAAAGTTGACTGAGGCGAAATTCTGTTGGCTGATGGTTGTTTATATCCAAGAGCCCTCCTAACTGTTCGGTGAGACTAGTCACAAGCTGTAGTCCTAGCGATTTTGTATTCTCAATATCTAAGTCATCAGGCAGCCCAATCCCATTGTCTTGATAGCAGATAGAGAAGTGATTGGAATCGGTTAGCTTGGCGGCAATATTGATTTGTCCTAGTGGGCACGGGGCTCGATCTGGAGGAAAGGCGTATTTCAAAGAGTTAGTAATTAGTTCATTGATGATCAAGCCGCAGGAAACAGCAGTATCTATCTCTAAATAGATACGTTCGATATCAATCTCTAGACAGAATTTAGTCTGATCGATTCTATAGGAGCGCAGTAAGTGACTAGATAAATCTCGAATGTAGCCTGATAGCTCAATAGTTCCAAAGTCATTAGATTGATAGAGCTTTTCGTGGATCATTGCCATCAGTCGAACTCGGTTTTGGCTGTCTTGAAAAAGTTCTAAGATATTCTCGTCTTCAACGGCATTGGACTGAAGACTTAGCAAACTAGAGATGATCTGTAGGTTGTTCTTTACTCGGTGATGGACCTCTTTTAGCAAGGCTTCTTTTTCTCTTAGGGATTTTTTGATCTGAGCTTCAGCCTGTCGACGTTTGATACTATCTCGTAAGCCTCGCACCCGCTGACGGAGCAGCGCCCAATGAATCGGTTTGGTCACGTAGTCGCTGGCGCCCACTGCAAAAGCCTGTTCGACAGACTGAGAATCATCCAAGCTCGTGATCATCAAAATAGGTGTGGCGCCTTTCTGTTCTGATTTAGGAATTATTTTTTGAGATGTCTCTCGTAGCGCAGCGCAGCATCTAAACCCATCCATCTCAGGCATGACAGCATCTAATAGAACAATATCTGGACGCTCTTGCTCAAAAAGAGACAGGCACTCTACACCATTGCTTGCTTCGATTACTCGAAAGCCTTCTTTCTGCATAGCGACCCTGAGCAATAATCGAATGGTGGTCTCATCATCGACGACTAAAACTGATAAGCATTTGAGCTTCCTATCTGTAAGGGACTGGATGGTCTTGGATGCTGGAGATTGATAGCTAGGAACTTTACCCGCTTCGGCTTTGTTTTCTTTTGGAGTAGTGGTAGGCAGCATATGCAATTTTTCTAGTGGGCCTCTTTATAAGCCTGAATAGCGAGGTGAACAGTTTGATATTCGGCGCTGACTTGTTCTACCAGTGATAGAGACGGCCGTGTACAGTTATCTTTCCCAATCACTTCTATTACCTCAGCGATCTTGAATAGACCTGTGGCTCTCACACAGCTACTGATCGACTTTAGGTCATGAGCTGTCTTACTCAGTTCAGCAGAATCTTCTTTGGCGAACGCACCCTCTATCGCTGCTATACGCTGGGGTGCTTCTTTCAAGAAACTGTCACACACCTCAATTAGAAATGAGCTATCACTACTGATACTTTCTAGCGCCTGCGTATCTAGCGTCGGAACATTTTGCGTATTGATAGACATATTGACCCCTAGTGCCTACTATCCTTCGTAGCTATGGTTCATAGAGTTTCTGAGTGTTAGGATTTGCCACGTTGGCTGTAGTAAAACGCTGCTCTAGCTATGAACGCTGTCGCAAGAAGTCCAGTAAGTCTGGCTAGCGATTAGCTTTTGACACAGAAAGATTCCCTTGCCTCATTCTTATCAGAAGCGGTAGGAAGTGACTAGCGCCTCGTCGATCGAAGCTATGTGCCGGTTGAACTGATTGGTGTTCCATATCAGCAGGCATAGACGAAAACATAGAAGCTTTTGACTAACTTGGTGCTTCTTCTTATAAAACCCACGTTGCTGATGGAAGAATCTAGGTAGTTCCTGTGATTTTTATTCCACACGAACAAATAAACGAATGAGCCTAGTAAGTTCACCCCAGTGCGCCTATATCTCTTAAGCATTCAGGTTTTAGAGAATTCTTTCCCTGCTATAGCAAGCAAAGTTGTTCTAAGTAGTTAACTTCCATAGAAGATGGCTATGCGAACAAATGATACATTGCTAAGCAAGTTACCCTTGGCGGAGGGTTTTAGCGTTTGAGCATGCGATAAGCCAAGTGTAGATTTCTACAAGTAGTCAGTCTTTAGCAGTCTTTAATTGAAGGGACGTTGACTATTTCTTATTTTGCTAAGCACGAAGCTTAAGAATGAGATCTAGGAGGTCCTTATTTACTAGCACTTTAGTGTAAACAGCTAGCAGGCCGTTAGCTGAGAAGAAAAGGCCTGCTTGAACTTTGCGAGCTCATCTCGATGCCCTTTTACCGTCAGTTTAGAAACAAAGTTCTCTGTTTTCTCACTCTCTACTTTAAAAACGACTTTTTCGGGCCGACTTGACTTCCGCCAGTAGAAAATGCCTGCTAAAGGGGAAGCTGCGACTAGTCCAAACATCACTTGGCCCCAGCTTGGGAACAGCGTAATCATAATGAGTGCTAAACAGGCAAATCCTACTGCTGCTAAAGCCGATAGAAAAATTGCCAAAAACCAGCTAGGTCTAACTAACCCAGCTACAGTGATGGCTGCGTCGTCTTTGAGGGATGCAACAGGTTCGGTTGTATCAATATCTTCTACCGGGGACTCTATTTGCCTATAGGCACGGCGCTGAAAATAGTCGATCACTGCTTTTTGCAACGGTTCAGCAGGTTGGGTAGAGCCAAACTGAGCTACCTCAATTCTGTCCTTAGTGGAGGCTCGAATGAAAAA
Source organism: Synechococcus sp. PCC 7335 (assembly GCF_000155595.1). NCBI lineage: Bacteria > Bacillati > Cyanobacteriota > Cyanophyceae > Synechococcales > Synechococcaceae > Synechococcus > Synechococcus sp. PCC 7335. Next base: position 1,441,828 of record NZ_DS989904.1, read on the forward strand.
GACCAGCCCAATTACCATCAGACTCGTCAGTAGTAGTGTAGATGTTCTAGTAGGGTCAGTGAACACGTCGAAAAGGAACTCCGAGGCAAACGATAATAACAGCTATCTAGCAAGCTGTACGCACATGGCGATCGCCACTTTATTTCGTACAGTCTTAAACGGCAAAATCACTGGTGTGACAAAGTGATGTGACAAAGTAAGGCGCTCAGCTAGCGCATATAGGTATAGCTACTCATCCGATGCGTATCCGTAGGCTAGCTATATTAAAACTCTCAGGTTGACTAGCATCTCAGGCTGACTAGGACTACGAATGAAGTTTGGAGTGCAAAATCTTAAGTTGTAACGGTTTACCCGACTATTGAAGTTAAGAATACATCCTGACTGTGATCTACTTTCCCATGAAAGCACCCTTTAAAAAACGCTGGGGCAATTGTTTGCCTCAGCGTTTAGTCTAAGCAAGCCATTTTACCCAATAGGTATTGACTTTATAGGTAGCTTTAGCATGCTGCTAGTTAGGAGCCTGCGTACTTGATGCCGGCTGGTACGGAGCGAACTGTAGCCGCAACTGGTATGCCACTCTTTTGCGAGATAGATGGCGTCGTGCCTTGTTTTCCTACCATATAGCGTTGCCATAGATCGGCTAACTCACGAGCTTTCATCTGCCAGTCCGGGCGCAAGCGATACATTCGTCTAGGTCGACCTCGTCCTTCTACTTTTTTCCAATAGCCCATAATGGCCGCTTGGTTCTCAAGAAATTTGAGAGCGTTGTAGAGCACAGTGTCAGACAGCCGATAGTTTGGGTAGTCTTTCTCAATAGCATGGATAAGCTCAGTGCCGTATGAGTCATGCCGGATGAGTACAGACAGAACGTAACAGACAGCAAGCTCTTTATTGAGATAAACCGGCGGCGGATCGTCAAAAAACTGATAGATATCTTCAAACTTCATGGGGAAGCTCCGATAGCGGGTGAGTAAAGGAACAGCGACAGCCGGCTTAGATGAATTACGTCAGGATGTTTAGCACGTGCGCTAGAACTGCTGATTTATTTTAGGCATGGAATAAAAGATTTGCTTAACTTTCACGTAAGTAGTAATCATCTGCAAGAATTTGTCAGATTTGTACCTAGAATTATGATAAAAAGTTTAACTTCGTCATATTCTTGTAAGTCCTTGCTCTAGATAGAAGAACTTTTGTTACGGAGTATGGTTATTTGCTTTTAGCGAAATAGCGTTTGACTAGAACGGTCTAGGTGCTTCGGACGCTTCTGTTTGTAAGCTCTGGGTAGTAAAGAGCACCCGATCTCGCTGGACGGCAGCTAGCTCCAAATAGACTGGGCCTATGGTGTAAGTCGATTGGCTTGCGATCGCCTGAATTTCTATGGGCTGATCGTAAACTTGTACCTGCCGCAAAAAATCTACGACCGGATCAGTTAGCCCCCTAGCAACAATTGGATTGAAGTAGACAATACCGTCTCTTCTAGCTTGAATTTCGGCGCGCACCTGCAAGGCCCTGTAGCGTTCTGCTAGGTCTTCATCGGTCAGATCTTCTTGAGTTACTTGCACAGAGGCAACCGTTTCGCCAGGGATATATCGAATTTCGTTCACAGGTGCTTCTAGGTTGACCTGTAAACAGGGTTCGCCCCCCCCATTCAAGATTTCGCCTACGCAAGGTTCACCTACTACATAGTTAGCGGCTGAGGAGACTCTGATGATATAGCTTCTAGCATCTATCGTTGTTTCGATAATCTGTTGGACAATATCAGGATCGAACTGGATGACAAAGTCTTCAACCTCCTCTAGTCCAGGCCAGATACTTCGCAACGCGATCGCATTGGCTTGAACTAGGGCAGCTTCTACTGCCCGCTGAGCGGCTTCTTCAGAATCAGAACGCGCTAGCGTAACCGCTAAGGTCTCATTTCGGCGAATCGCCACATTGCCTAAGCGTAAAACCTGAAATTCATCGTCTAGGCGGGCAATTTCTTCGGTGAGCAGCGTTTGCTGAGCTTGGAGATCGTTGAGGCGGCGGGCACGTTCCTCAATCTCTTGATCGCGCTGGGCGATCTGTTGGTCACGTGATTGTAGTTCTTGATCACGTGAGCGCAGGGCCTGGTCACGCTGCTCAATTTGGGAGCGCACGGCTGCTCGTTCTTCGATTAGCTGCTGCCGCTCGGACCGCAGTCCGCCAATTTCATCGCGCAGACTTCCGATTTGGGCCGAGACGCTCTCCAGCTGGTCTTGTGTCTCAATTAGGCTGCTAAGGGTTTCTTCTTCTCTGGCGATCGCCGTCCGTAAAGATCGATTTGTTTGCCTAAGTCTGTCTTGCGCCTCTGACTGTAGCTGCCTCGATTCTTCTAGTGTCCCTTCTACGCTCTCTCGCTCATTGACCGCCGATTCTAAATCTCTTTGAGCTTGGGACAGTTCTTGCTGAATGTCATCGAGCTGGAACAATCCTTTTCGCAGTTGGCCATCTAGTGCAATCAGCAGCATTAGCGTGGAAAAAGAGGCCACCATTCCAGTGACCACGCTGACTAGCGTCGCCGTCTGACGCGGACGCAGGTTGAACAAACTCAGGCGAGATTTGCCCACCTTCATGCCGATGCGATCGCCCACCGTAGCAATCACACCGCCCAAACAAGCCACTGCAAAAAGTAATATAAATCCAGTCATTCATCCCTGTGTGGCCGCAAGAAAATCGCATCACTCGCATCAAGATAGTAACTGATTGTCTTGAGAAGCGAAGACACTCGTCTCTATGCGCTTGCCACTAGGTGAACTGCTGAGACAGCGTTACCGGGTCATGAACTGTAATTTTTTTCTTGTGGATAGAGATCATTCCCTGCTCGCGCAGATCGCCTAGTAGACGAGTCACCGTTACCCGTGTAGAACCGATTGCCTCGGCGATCGCCTGGTGAGACAGCTTTAGATCAACCGTGATCCCTTCATTCCCAGGTACTCCAAAATCACGACATAGAATGAGCAAGAAGCTTACTAGGCGCGACCCCATATCTCGATGGGCCAGAGTTTCAATCATCATTTCAGTTTGTAAGATTCGCGATGACAGACCCCGCAGCATCATCGCCGAAAGCTCAGGATGCTCTTTCAGTGCCACGCTCATCTGATCGGCCTGCAAAGACATAAGCTCAACCGGCGTAAAGGCCACTGCGTGATAAAACCGGTCCGAGCGATCGCCTGTAATTAGAGAAAGTACGCCAAACACGCTGTTCTCACGCAGTAGAGCGACCGTTATTTCTTCACCTGCCTCGTATACCCGAGAAAGCTTCACCGCCCCTTTTGTTAAAAAATACACTCGCTCAGCCGGATCCCCAGGGAAGAAAATCGTCTTATTGCGCTCATACGATTCAACGACCGGCGGCAAAGTTCCTCCCGCAAACGAGCGAAACATATCAGAAATTGGCGAACTGGGAACTGCAACCATGATGACAAGAATTAAGAGGGATTTCGGGGCTAAGCTGGCCTATGCATGTTGAAAAGTCAAGGCTTTTACGAGAGCAAAACTCAAATGTTACGAGAAGCTCACTATGCTACATAACACTAAAGCCCATGCCATCAGTAACAGTTTGTATCGAAAAGCACAAGATACATTCACGATTCGTGTGCAGCTCATCAGCGTAAGATGCCCTAGCGCAGCTGAAAGGTCTATCTGATGATGTTCTGGTGGTAGCTCAAAGAGAACCGCTGTCTTTATCGTGTGAGATTGTGTGAGTCGGGAAAAGAGATATCCTCTAAAGCTTCAAGTGACAATAACAGCAACAACAGCTAACCTGACAGGCAAAGCGCCGTGCATGAAGCAAAGCCAAAGTATAAGGTCAGACTATTCGTCGCACTATTCATCGCCTTGTTTTAATTCTATTGAATCCTAATCATATGAACGCCTACTCCTGTTTAAATGAGGCCGAATTTCAACGGGTCAGTGATGGAAAACTAGGGTCGCTGTTACAATCGTGCCACTCTTCCCGGTGGACGCTAGCGCTAGTATGGCCAGTTCTGGGAGATTTCGATACGTTGGAGTACGCTTGGTGGTTGCAGCGTGAGCGCCCGTACATAGAAGCTGCGAATATCCAAGTAAGAGCGGTTGCCATTGGCGATCGCACCGCTGGACAAAAATTCTGCGACTATACAGGGTTTCCTCCAGAGCATCTATATATAGACCCGACTGCTGCAATCCATCGCCAACTGAGCTTGTACAAGGGACTATCTGTCTCGTTTCCAGGGCTGAGCACTAGGCAAAGTGGCTATCTCAACCTGCTACTGATGTGCGCTGGCATCGGCAGCCCTGGCACACTCAAAGAAGTCTTTCGTGGCTATATTGGCGATAGATCTGCCCCGCAGCTAATCTCTGATGATGAAGTAATCAAAGCGAAGCCACTCCCCGCACTCAGCGGCGACGCCTTTAAATTAGCAGGCGGCAAAGGTTTTCAACGGCCTTTTGAGCTAGCGACCTTGCGGCTGCGGAATATGAGCGAAGTCTTGAGTAATTGGCAAACGTATATGCCGGATGCGATGTATCTCACGCAGCGCGGAGCGACGTTCTTGATTGGCGCTAGTAGTGGGAGCGCTCCAGAGATAGTCTATGAGTGGCGCGATCACAATATTCTTGGATTCGCAGAAAACATGAGCGATCCACTATCATTCTTAGAGAATTACGTTGCTGACTACCGGCAAGCAGCAGACGGGAAACCGATCGCTACGAGTAGGGCAATATAATTTACAATGTTTAACAGTTGGTACCACTACCACATCCATTAGCAGCACTATTGAGCTATCCGACACACTTTTGCAGACCCCTTACATGAAGGCGTCTCGTTGAAGGTTAGTTACGCCGCTAACGAGACGCCTTTAACGCTCAATAAAAGGGTGTGAGGCTTGTTCACCGCACTTGTAAGCACCACCTCCTTAATCTAAGGTGTGGTGTGCTTTCAGTTTTTATCACTCAACTAACCAAAATCACCATGAAAGACCTGACCAAATACCGGAATATCGGTATCTTTGCCCATGTAGACGCAGGTAAGACGACTACTACTGAAAGAATCTTGAAGCTCACCGGTAAAATCCATAAGATTGGTGAAGTTCATGATGGTGCGGCAACTACAGACTTCATGGACCAAGAGCAAGAGCGCGGTATCACCATTCAGTCTGCAGCGACAACCTGCTTCTGGGACGACCATCAGCTTAATATTATTGACACGCCCGGACACGTAGACTTCACCATCGAGGTGTACCGTTCTTTGAAGGTACTTGATGGCGGCATCGGAGTATTCTGTGCCTCTGGTGGCGTAGAGCCTCAGTCCGAAACCAACTGGCGCTACGCAAACGACTCGAAAGTAGCTCGCATTATCTATGTTAATAAGCTTGATCGTACCGGTGGCGACTTCTACAGCGTCGTCAAGCAGGTAGAGGATATCCTAGCGGCTAAGCCTTTGGTCATGGTGCTGCCTATCGGTATCGAAGACGGCTTTGTCGGCGTGGTTGATTTGCTAACTCAAAAAGCTTGGATCTGGGATGATTCTGGCGACCCAATGAACTATGAACTCACTGACGTTCCCGAAGACATGGTGGAAAAGGTCGCTGAGTATCGCGAAATGCTGGTCGAGTCAGCAATTGAAATGGACGACGAGGTTATGGAAGCTTACCTCGAAGGGAATGAGCCAGACATCGATACGCTTAAGCGCTGTATCCGAAAAGGTACTCGTGAATTAGCGTTCTTCCCTACTTACTGCGGTTCTTCCTTTAAGAACAAGGGCGTACAGAACGTACTCGATGCGGTTGTCGACTACCTACCTAACCCAACCGAAGTGAAGCCTCAGCCTGAGGTAGACCTCGAAGGTAATGAGACGGGTGAGGTGGCAAAAGTCACTCCTGATGCACCGTTACGGGCACTAGCGTTCAAGATTATGGATGACCGCTATGGCGCTCTTACCTTTACTCGGATCTACTCTGGCACGCTTAGCAAAGGCGATACGATCCTCAATACCTTTACGGGTAAAACTGAACGAGTGGGTCGCCTAGTCGAGATGCATGCTAACTCTAGAGAAGAGATCGATACTGCCCAGGCGGGTGATATCGTTGCTATCGTCGGGATGAAGAACGTTCAGACAGGTCATACACTCTGCGATCCTAAGAACCCTGCTACCTTAGAACCGATGGTCTTCCCTGATCCGGTGATCTCGATTGCGATTGAGCCGAAGCAGAAAGGCGGTTCTGAGAAAATGGGTCTGGCGCTTAGTAAGATGGTCCAAGAGGATCCTTCCTTCTATGTAGAGACTGACCAAGAAAGTGGCGAAGTCATCATCAAGGGTATGGGTGAGCTGCACCTAGATATCAAGGTGGATATTCTAAAGCGGACTCATGGTGTGGAAGTCGAAGTGGGTAAGCCTCAGGTGGCTTATCGCGAGTCTATCACTCGTCTGCTAGACGATAGCTACACGCACAAGAAGCAATCAGGGGGTTCTGGTCAGTTTGCGAAGATTGACTACACTATTGAGCCCGCTGAACCTGGCGTTGGTTTTGAGTTCGAGTCGAAGGTCACAGGCGGTAACGTGCCGCGTGAATTCTGGCCTGCGGTTGAGAAGGGCTTTGCGACTAGCCTAGAGAAAGGGCCTTTGGCTGGCTATCCAATGGTGGATGTGAAGGTCACGCTCAAAGACGGTGGTTTCCACCCGGTTGACTCTAGTGCGATCGCCTTTGAGATCGCGGCCAAATCTGCCTACCGTCAGTCTTTTCCTAAAGCAGGTCCGCAGATTCTAGAGCCAATCATGAACGTAGATGTCTTCACGCCTGACGATCATATGGGTGATGTCATTGGCGATCTCAACCGTCGTCGCGGCATGATCAAGTCTCAAAACTCGAATCCGATGGGTGTTCGAATCAAAGCAGATGTGCCTTTGAGTGAGATGTTTGGCTACATTGGCGATTTACGGACCATGACTTCCGGACGCGGTCAGTTCTCTATGGAATTTGGCAACTATGCGCCATGTCCCAAGAATGTCGCTGAAGAAGTGATCAAAGAAGCTAAAGAGCGCCAAGAAGCGAAGAAGTAAGTTCTCTAAGCTTTGTGATGAGCCATTGAGCTAGACAAAAGCGCATTCCTTGGCCAACGCTGAGGAGTGCGCTTTGTCTTTAGTCCTTTCAATCCGTGATTATCTAACTTTCATCCAATCCATCTAAAGAGCATCTAAAGAGCTCAGAGCTTATGGAGAAAAAAGCACTTCCTACCGACATCGTCCTAAGTGATACAAAGACCGTACTGGGACATATCAAAATGGACCGCAGTCTTTACCCTGGAACCTTTGTCGATATTGATGGACAGACCTACCAAATCCTAGTGCGCCGTCACCAGTACCAGCTCAAACTTGGTCGCTACTATCTTCACAAGGCCGTTGTTCACGTCAAAGAAACCGCGATCCCAGAAGAACGAACTCTCCTGAATGGCACTTGGGTGATTGGCGATACTTCCTGTACGTACAACGCTCGATCAGAGCTAGTTCGCTGCGCTATCAATCCTGCTGGTCCTTGTGATGATTGCATCCACTATACGGCTCTATAGCAATTCGCACTTAGCTCAAACCATCACCAGCAGCGGTAGGCCCTTGTTTTGTAAAGCGCTAATGTAAAGCGCCAAGTGCATAGCAACTCGCTAATGCATCAGTGGCTCGCTATGTCCTCTGTCTAGAAGACAGCTTGTCTTTTGACCTGCCGCTAAGCTTTTTCCTAAAGTGATGCTGGCAATTGAGAGGACAATTTTTATGAAGGGTTTTATAGCAGCAGTAATCGGCTTTGTTTTTGGAGCGGTGTTACTAGCTGCGCCGCCTGCTCTGGCAGGTGATATCGCGCAAGGCAAGCAGGTCTTTGCAACTAACTGCGTCGCTTGTCATGCTGGCGGCCGTAATGTCGTGCAAGCAGACAAAACACTAAAGCAAGATGCCTTAGAAAGCTATCTGGAAAACTACGGCGCAGAGCATAATATCAGCGCGATTGTCTATCAAGTCACGAATGGTAAAAACGCTATGCCTGCGTTCAGTGGCCGTTTGACAGCCGACCAGATTGAAGATGTTGCTGCCTATGTTAACGATCAAGCTGAGAGTGGTTGGACTAGCTAGGGTTCTGTTAGGTGCCGCAATCCGCCCATAGGCGTAGCTTTCTCTTTGAGTATCTATTCAGCGGATTGCTACAGCTCCTTACAGATAGGGCTTTGTAGGGTAATCCCAAAGCACTTCTTCTAATAAAACGTGTGTCAGGCTCATCTATTCATTAGATGGGCTTTTTTTACATCTGTATAGCGGACTGCTCTCATCGCGATCGCAAACATTGCGATGAAAGCAGTCCGCTATCGCACATCCGCTGCTGCAACCAAAGCAAGATTAGAAATTGGCAGATAGCGCTGCTGAAACATATAGCAAAGCGCGGAAAGCGATCACTTCCTACTAGGGCGATCGCCACTAGAGTTCAAAAGAGGTTAGCAACTGCGCCTTCAGCCACTAAGCAAAGTCGTATTGAGTACGCATTAGAAGGTAGATGCGCTAAAGTTGATAGGTATCTTCAAGACTAATGTTGCAAGCTATGGCTAACCTTAAAGACCGTCGCGACCAAAACGTAGTGGGCGATTTCTATGTCGACAGTAGCTGTATTGATTGTGATACCTGTCGCTGGGTAGCCCCACAGATCTATAGCCGCGCTGGTGCTCAGTCGATTGTTCACCATCAACCGACCACTGACCTAGAGCGAGTTGCCGCACTCGAAGCTTTGCTAGCCTGTCCCACTGCTTCGATCGGTACGCAGAATAAGCCGACTGATATCCGAGCGGTTCAACAGAAATTTCCGCTACAGATCGAAGACAGTGTTTTCTATTGTGGCTACCATTCGAAGAAGTCCTTTGGTGCGGCTAGCTATCTGATTCAAAGGCCCAAAGGGAACGTCTTAGTTGATTCTCCTCGTTTCACGCCTCCTTTAGTCAAACGCCTAGAAGAGATGGGCGGTATCAAGTATCTATATCTAACGCACCGGGATGATGTGGCCGACCATCAAAAATTTCATGACCACTTTGGCGCTGAGCGCATTCTTCATGCCGATGATATTTCTACGGGAACAAAGAGTGTAGAAATTCAACCGTCAGGAACAGAACCATTCACGCTAGACGACGATCTGTTAATTATTCCTCAGCCCGGCCATTCCAGGGGTCATACGGTGCTGCTCTATAACCGCAAATACTTGTTTACTGGCGATCATCTCGCTTGGTCAGCAAGACTAAATCAGCTTCATGCCTTCCGTAATTTCTGCTGGGATTCTTGGCCGAAGCAAATCGAGTCGATGAAGAAGCTAGCGAACTATACTCAAGACTACTCTTTTGAATGGGTACTGCCAGGACATGGCAGAAGGTTTTCGGCAACGCGTGAGGAGATGCGCGCCCGTATGAAAGCATGCATTGACTGGATGGAGTCGGTTGCCTAGGAGATGCACACACAGTCTGTTTTACCCCTATAGATTCTTGGAATACTCCATCTGGTTGCTTCTTCTAGAATAATTATCAAAGACTAGTGGTGATGGATTGCTACAGGCTAGTTCTACAGCAATCCGCACTTAGCTCAACCCATTAATAGCAGCGGTACCCCTTATTCTGTAAAGCGTTTATAAAAAAAACCGAGATGAGAAAACCCATCTCGGTCTATAACCTTTTGAGGAAAAGACGAATAAGCGTTCAAGTCCCTGTAATTTACCTATTGGAAGGTTCTGGTGCAACAGGGACACCTAGCTTACGGAAAGGTACAGTCGCTCCGATGTTAATAGAAGAGAGGTTCGTACGAGGCGTCTGCGCGGGACGAGGATTTACGCTGCGAGCCATATCCAAATACAAGGAAGGGTTGCCAGCAGTTGCTTTCTTTTCTTGAGGCTTGAAGCGACGAACTTCTTCTTGCCACAGAAGCTGAGGAAATCCTAGGATGCCACGATAGTACTCATCGTAGCGAGGAGACTTGATATCAAAAGGACGCTCACCGATCTCGCGACCAGGTAGCACCCGACGACGATAGTAAGGAACGATGTCGTAGCCAAAGTTCTCCATATACTCGTCGCTATCTAGCAGCTCATCAATGAATCCCTCAACGCCTTTGGTGCCAATCTTGATAGACCAGGCAATCTTCTCGCGCTCATTGTAAGGGTCACGGCCTAATGCGCGTTGAATGCACTGCTCTACAAAGCGGTAGTTGCTGTTCTTCGCGTAGTAGTTGCGTAAGAAGGTATCAGAGAGCATCAAACCCCGAATGAAGTCGCGCACGGTAATTTGACTGTTACGAAGCTGGGACTCTAGGAAAGGCTCTTTATCTGCTTCAAAGCAGTAGAAGAATATCTGAGTATAGGCCGCATTGATCAACTCGGTCATTTCGCTGTACTCAAGAAGAGCTTCAGCGCTGTAGATAGTGGGCTGATCGTCGCCCTGGACGGTAAACCCCTCAACCCGCTGGTTCTGACTTTTGGGGGAATAGGTCAATAACGGAAGAGCCACGCTTGAATCTCCAGACTTTGTGAACAGCTGCAAATAATTCTTGTTCAATCATAGAGGAGTGTGGCCTATTGAACGGAATTACCTGAGAAAAACATTACAGAGCTTAACATTCAGCCAAAGCTCCTCCACAAAAGGCTTTAACAAATTCTGAATGGTCAAAAAGAGGCTTCAGCGGCGCTTAAGTAAGTTTGGAATGATAAGAAAACTCATATCTCGCAACACTTTTTGAGGGCATGTGTGGAGTGTACAACTCGGGCATATGCTCATACAAATAAGAAGCGAACCATTAGATGGAAACTATTCAGTAAGGAAGAGCGCAGCGTTCCGACGGCGTTTCGGGCGCGTCTCAAAGGGGGTTAGAGATCAAGGGGAGATGTCAGACTGAGCACTTGCTACTGCCCAGTCGGCAGGCGTGTTGCAGTTGAATAGCATTTTTTTAGGGACTGATTTGTAAGGCACAATCGGTGCATTAGACAGCCAGGTTTGAAAAGAATTTTGACCTCTATAATTTTGACCTCTATGTAGATACTGTTTGAGCGAGGGGACACAACCGCGATGATAGTAGCCACAAAGGGGTTCCCAGCCTTTTGGACCCGGGGCTAGAGAGGCCATAGGGATGGGGCTTTGTGTGTCATTTAGATAGGCTGTTAGCCATTCCCACCAGCGCTGTATGACCGCAGCCTCTAGGTGGGGTAGATCGCAGGCAAGTAAGAGGCACCAGTCAGAGGAGATAGCCTGCCATCCATATGCAAAACCACTGAGTGGTCCGGCACAAAGTAGGTCTTTATAGGGTCTAGTAGGTGGCAAAGGCTCTTTAATAAAACTGACAGAATCTGGGATTGAGTCTTGATATCTCTCTGGCCAGGGCGTAACGACAACGGTCTCTGTTGATAGCATTTGGGCAATCTGAACGGTGTTGAGTAACAGCGACTGTCCGTTTCCCATTGGCAGCAGCGCTTTATCTTTTCCCATACGGCGACTGCGACCGCCTGCTAATATCATGACGCTCAAAGCAGGTATAGCTAAAGCAGCCGTAGAGACAGAAGACATCATGGAGGTGCAAGTGTCGAGGTGAAAGGGGCTCAAAGATCTCGCTAAGTGGCTAAGGATACCTAGGTCAACGCACTTTTAGGATCAACGCACTTTTGGTCTTCTCGTGGCGCTCGGATGAGTGTTGCCTGCGGCGCGTTGGTAGGTGTCTTCTGCCCAATCACAACCTTTGAAGTAGTAGATTAGACCAGTCAGCGCAGCAACAATGATGTACATAAATCGGATCAGCCAGCCGACTTGCTTAAACAGGAAGACCGCAGCATTCGCCATAGGATCATCGTAGCTAGCTAGTGCATCGGTAAGTGTATCGCTTGAGACGACAGCAGTTTCTGAATTTAAGATGTCAGGTTGGACCGGTAGCTCGACTAGTCGAGTGCTAAGAGGGAAGTAGCCAAAGTAGCCTTTGTTGTTGGTTTCACGCTCTAAAAATTGGTTGGTGAGTTCCCTAGCATCTTGGTAGGACGTTTCTGTCCGAGCAGCGACCTTCTTAATCCAGAGATTTTGCTGAGTAAGGTAGCTAGCGCTAAAAACAAAAGGACTCAAGAGTACAAACAGTGCGAGTTTGGCTTTGTGGTTCCAGTGACGGGGCAGAAAGTAGGTTGCAGCGCCAATGCCAGCCCCTAGTAAGGCGAAGGCTGGTAAGTTAGAGAGTTCGGCTAGCTCGACGCTACGGAGGAAGCCGCCGACCCAAGGCAACGAGTAGATATAAATATCAGCTATCCAGGCGATCGCACTTTTGAGCAGCGCAGACAACAATGCCATACCAAAGCCAATGGCAAAGAATAGAAAAATGCGCGATCGCTTAGATTGAAAAGCCATAGGCTAGGGTTGCAAGATACTTCTTTATCAAAACATTGTGGTCGCGAAATTCAAAGCTGCGATCGATGCACTTGTGATTGTCAGAGTAGTATAGTACATTTGAACTGCTAGTCTTGAGTGCTGTGTGCATCTTCGACCTATGAGTATCGAACAGACGAATCAGCTCATCTTGCTTATTCTGAACTCGGCCCTAATGATGTTGCTCTCAGCCGGGTTGCTATGCGGGGCGTGGCTACGGCAAGACATGCTTTTGCAACAGATACGCCAAGCGAAGTCACGCTATCAACGGCTCACTCGTTCTTCTGGCGAGCTCGATACTACTTCGAATCTAATTGAGGCTGACCGCCTCAAATCTGATAGTTTCAGAGCTGATATCAAAACTAATATCAAGCGACTCAGAAACCACCGCCAGCAGCTCAAGTATCAGTACGAGTGGAGTCGTGTTGGCATGTTAGTACTACATGCTGCGCTGATTGTTTTTGGGATTAGCCTACTGTGCTTGAGTTTGCGATCGCTCTTCGATATCGACCGCTTGATTATTATCTCTCTAGTGCTCTTCACCCTCGGCTCAGCGGGTCTAATCGCTGGGTCAGGCTGCACTTTGATGACGCTTTCCAAAGGCGATCGCAAGCATAACGCATCTGGTCGGTTACTCGGTCAGCTAATGGTGCAAGGGGTCTTTCTCTATCAGAAGCTCTATCGAAAGAGAAAGACAAAGGCTACCCCACATGCAGAGTCAGGGTAGCCTTTTTGTAGAACATTTAGTAGGGCTAATTAGCAGTAAGACCGACTATTTTTGAGCTAAACCTTCTCGGCAATCTCTAGGGTAAGCTCACCTAGCCCAAACTTCTCAAGTACCCGCTCTGCCATTTGCGCTGGCATGAGGCCGAGTTCAGCCTTTGACTGATCGGGCGAGGCATGATCTACCAATTTGTCAGGAACACCCAGACGCAGTAGCTGAGCTGCTACTTCCGCATCCATCAGCTCTTCTGCTAAAGCTGAGCCGAAGCCACCTTTAATACAGCCATCTTCCATGGTCACCACCCGCCCAATCTTCTCAGCCAGCGGCAGCATTAGCTCGGTATCTAAAGGCTTGGCAAAGCGAGCGTTAATCACCGTTGCCTCTACCCCATGCTCACTCAGAATTTCAGCGGTCTGCATCGCCGGATACACCATCGATCCATACCCCACTAGCATCACATCATCACCCTGGCGCAGAACCTCTGCCTTTCCAATCGGCAACGCTTCCCAACCGGATTCCATTAGCGGCACACCATAGCCACTACCCCGTGGGTAGCGGACGACAATAGGGCCACTGTGTTCGACGCCAGTGACGACCATCTGCTGTAGCTCGGCTTCGTCTTTAGGCGCCATCAGCACGATGTTAGGAATGCATCGTAGATAGGCAATATCGTACATTCCCTGGTGCGTTGGACCATCCACGCCGACAATACCTGCTCGATCAAGGGCCATAAATACGGGCAGTTTTTGAATGCAAATGTCATGCACAATCTGGTCGTACGCCCTTTGCATAAACGTAGAGTAGATTACCGGTACGGGCTTCATACCCTCACAGGCTAGACCCGCTGCTAGGGTAACAGCGTGTTGTTCAGCAATGCCCACGTCGATATACTGCTTGGGTAGTTTGGCCTGAAGCAAATCTAAGCGCGTCCCTGTCGCCATTGCAGCGGTGATAGCAACAATCGTGGGATCTTTTTCAGCTAGCGTGATCAGTGTTTCTGCAAAGACTTTGGAATAGCCTGGCGGCTTTGGCTTGTTAGCCGGAATCTTTAGCCCCGTTTCTAAATCAAACGGAGACTGTGCGTGGTAGCCCACCTGATCTTTCTCAGCGATTTCATAGCCTTTACCTTTGGTGGTAGCTACATGAACCAGTACAGGTCCACCGTGCTTATGCGCCTCTTTAAACGCGCTGATCAGTTCTGTTAGGTTGTGGCCATCGATTGGCCCCATATAGGTAAAGCCTAGCTCCTCGAATACAGCGCCGACTTTTGGAACGGCTAGTCGCTTCATCCCTTCTTTCACCCGGCTCAGCTCTGGGGTGAGCGTCTCACCAAAAGGCAGTTGCTTGAACTGCTCTTCAAGATTGTCGCTCAAAAATTGCATCGGTGGGCTTAGGCGCATCTTGTTTAGGTAGCGAGGAATAGCGCCGACGTTAGGCGAAATCGACATCTCGTTATCATTAAGGACAACGACAAGGTTAGTTTTAGGTAGATGTCCGGCATGGTTAATGGCCTCTAGCGCCATGCCACCCGTCAGCGCTCCGTCGCCAATGATGGCTGCAACTTTGAAGTCTTCGCCCTTCAAATCTCGGGCGATCGCCATTCCTAGCGCTGCTGAAATGCTCGTTGAGGCATGACCTGCCCCAAAATGGTCGAATCGGCTTTCTGTCCGCTTTAGATAGCCTGCTACGCCATGCTGTTGCCTCAGCGTATGAAAGTCTTTGTAGCGACCCGTTATCAGCTTGTGTGGATATGCCTGATGACCGACATCCCAGACCACCTTATCCCGATCAAGATCGAGCGTCTGATACAGCCCTAACGTCAGTTCGACAACGCCTAGACCAGGTCCTAGATGGCCGCCGCTAGCGGCAATAGTCTGCAGATGCTTGTCTCGGATCTGTCTCGCGATTTTTTCTAACTGACTCACGGGCAGACCATGCAACTGGTTAGGGTGCGTAATTTCGCTCAGGTGCATATCAAATCCTCTCTTTAAACCTGCATGTACGTAATCGGTCATCTTCGCTTTATTCACTGTAGATTAGATTAGAGCGAACAAAAGAAACGAGACGTCCAATGAAATCTTTTTTGATGCCTGATTTATCAGCTAGCATTTCTTCTACTCTAGTAGGTACTGAGGCTAACGCTGCTATGGGAACTCGAGCTAGATTAGCGGTAGCGTCAGCATTTGGTGTGATCTCGTCCAGCTTCGTACTCCTAGGGGCGAGTCCAGCAGTGGCAGCACCAGACTATTTTGGCTGCACCGCCGGAATGCTTGATGCTGGCATTCCCCAAGAAAGTGCGATCGCGGCTTGTGCATCTGCTCGCTATCCCGACGCGCTAGGTGCTTGCGTAGTTGATGTTAGCGAATTTACCGGGTTAGCGGCAGAAAGTGCGCTGCTCGTTTGTGGGCGATCGCGCCGCCCCGTAGAAGTTGCCAATTGCACTATCGGTATCCACGACAGCCTTCTAGAAACCCCCTCTACAAAAGTATTAGAAAACTGCGGTCGCAGCCTATTGCCAGATCGCTACGGAAGTTGCGTAGTCGATATTTCCGACGCCACTGAGGCTACTGTCGATACCGCCCTAGAGCAGTGTATTCGAGCTGGGTTTCGTCCCTGGAGGATTCAGCCTACGCTTTGAAGATTCCTGATTAGCCTGGGGTTAGACTAAGCCGAGGGGTAGGAAAAAGTTAGAAAATTAGAAAATTTGAGGACTAGAGATAGGCAAGATAGAAAATAGGCAAGATAGAGCGTCGTTGTTGATTACTGGCGAGAGGCCTGAGCGAGTAGAAGAAGACCCGCACCTAGACCAATGAACAGGGGAACCCAGCCAGCTAAGAATGGCGTAATCACACCTGATTCTCCCATTGCTGAAGTGATGAAGCTAAGTAGGTAATAGCCAAAGATAATGACAACGCTAATGCCAAAGCTGGTTGCCTTGCCAGTCCGCTGTGGTCGCACGCCAACTGCTGCTCCTACTAGGCCAAACACAACGCAGGCAAAGGGAATCGCATATTTTCTTTGAATTGCCACCGCGAGCTTGCGCACCGCTTTTTCATCTCCTGTCTGCTGCAAGATTGTTAGATATTCTTTAGTTTCGGCAATGTTCATCTCCTCTTGCTTTTTCGTGCGGTTAGCTAGATCTAACGGCGTTCGAGGAAGCTGTAAATCTTGCTTATCAAATCGGATGATCTGCCGAAAAGAGCCGGTAGGTGACACCGCATAGATGGTGCCATTGGTAAACTCCCATAGGTTTCTAGTGAAATCCCAAGTCGCTGCGTCCGCACTGACAATTTGCTTTAGACCATCTTCCGAATCCTCCTGAGAGAAATCCACAACCGTGATGTCGCGCATTGTCGTACCATCGAAATTACGCGCATAGAAGAACCGCACTAGCTCATCTCCTGAGCCGTCGGCAGCAGGTTCCTGCTGTTGAAATACAATATTGCCTTCCCTGAACGGCGGCTTTTCGTCATCTAAAGCTCTAGCTAGCAGAAGGGCTGCTCGTTCTGTACTTGCCGGAGCTATGATCTCATTGACAGAAAAGCTTAGTCCGGTCACGAGCAGGCTCAAGATTACCGCTGGAGCAACGATGCGGTTAATACTTACCCCACACCCTCTCATCGCGATCAGCTCACTGTCACTAGAGAACCGACTATAGGTCATCATCGTGGCCAACAGCGTCGACATTGGAAAGGCAAGCACAGTAAATGTCGGTAGGCTCAACAAGAAGATTTCAAAGGCCAAGGTTGCCGATAATCCAGCGTCAGCGACTTTACGAATCAGCTCAAATAGCGCCCCAATAGAGACAGCAATCGAAGAAAACGCCCCAACGCCAAAAAGAAATGGCAACGTAAGTTCCTTGGCAATATAGCGATCCATGATCGTAATCCGCGGTAGCCAGCTGGCCAGCCTTTGAGTAAAGGTCAAAGAGGCTATAGATTGAGGAAACGTCACAGCTTGAAACCTTCGCCTAAATAGTACTGACGAACGAGCGGATTATCCGAAAGGTCATTGGCACTGCCTGAGGCTAAGATTTCACCTTCGCTCATAATGTAGGCTCGATCGATAATCTGTAGCGTCTCACGGACGTTGTGGTCAGTGATGAGAATACCCATGTTGCGATCGCGTAACTCTGCTACAATCGCCTGAATCTCAGCAACCGCGATCGGATCGACCCCCGCAAACGGTTCATCCAAGAACAAAAATTTCGGTCCTTCTAGCCCTGCTGCTAGTGCCCGAGCTAGCTCTGTGCGTCGCCTTTCACCACCGCTGACTTGAATACCCAGCGAATCGGCTACCTTCTCCAATCGAAACTCTTTGATCAATCGGGCTAGCTTCTCACGACGTAGGTGGTGAGGAACATTTGTCTGCTCCATCACCAGCAGCAAGTTGTCTTGCACGCTCAGATTCCGAAAAATGCTTGCTTCTTGTGCTAGATAGCCAATTCCCAACCGTGCTCGCTTGAACATTTGCAAGCTGGTAATATCTTGTCCATCAAGCAATACCTGGCCTATATCCGGCTGCACCAACCCCGTCGCTATATAAAAAGTCGTCGTTTTCCCTGCACCATTTGGCCCTAGCAACCCGACAATTTCACCTCTATCTACGGATAGGCTTACCCCTTTGACAACTGTACGCCTGCCGTATGTTTTCTGAACATTTGTAAGCACGAGTTTCAAAGAAGAGACCTCGTTAACTGAATTGACATAGAAGTGATTGGATAGACCAAGTTTAGGCGCAGTCAGTCCTCGCTAAGCTGACTTAGATAGACTGACAAACCTTATTCGGAATTAATCGGGCCTAGCTCAGAGGGTAGCTCGTCTGGCGGTGTCGGAACCGAGATTGGTGTGGGGGGAGGCGCTTCACCGGAATTTGTAGGCGCAGGCTCTTCCGGCAATAGATAGACTGCTTCTACCTGACTATTGGCTCCAGGCGTGGCGACAAATCGACCTTCGACAATAAGGTAGGTTATGGTTTCTGCCTGTAAGGTATTTCCTTCTTGCTCTACGTCTACATTGCCGCTAAGGACGATTCGCTGGTCGCGACTGTAGTATTGAGCCTGGGCTGCCGTTGCAAAAATTTGCCGACTAGGGTAGTCGATTTGAACATTGCCAATAGCAGTTACTACACCTGTATTAGAATTTGCTTCTACCCGAGAAGCCTTAAGCTGAAGCGCGTCCCTACCTGTCTGAGCCGTAGCTTTGGTAAACGTATTTGGTAGTATCTTTGGCAAAAACTGAGAGGGTAAAGCGGCAGTTACTAGCGGCAAAGCCAGCGCCACCACGCCTCCGCAAGCTACCTGAGCTAGCCTGCGTCTAACGCGAGGAGCATTAAGCGTGATCTGAAGAAAGTGATGAATGAAGTGCGATCGCCAATGCAGCATGCGTCAGATATAAAGAAAGGTTGACCGAGAGAACCAGAAGACCGAGAGAACCAAAAGACAGTAGGCCAATGACAGTGCTTCTAAAGCCATACTAGAAAAAAATGGCTGTTTCAACAGCGCAGACAATGCCACTATTCATACCTTAAGCTCAAACATATGCTCGTCTAGAGATCTTAACCTCTCTATTTGAACTCACTTTTGTTACTCTCTCCAAGAGTTTGGCGTACCTGGGGAAGAGGAAATGGAGGATCTTCCATCAGCTGAGCAAGTCCTGTTTCGCCCGTTGTCTGCACGAGCGATAACCACTCTACTGCCTGGTCCACTAGCGTCTCGACATCTACGCTTTCATGCTCAGGCTCAAACTTACGCAGGCGATTAATCCCTTCACCTAGCAAGATCGCGCCGCCCCTCCAGTTGAGATTACCCAGATGGTAGAACGCCACTGCTATTTGCAATATTCCCTGATAAAAGGGCTTCTCTATTGTCTCAGCTTCCATCCAAATTGCCTCTAGCGTGTCGTGACAGGCGTAGAATTGGCCACTATTAAATTCGTCTATGCCTTGCTGAAACTGAACGGGATATTGCATAGGAAGCTAAAAGACCTCAGTCGATAGAGCTAACTTAATTGATATTGTGCGAAATTCTGATTGAGTAGAGGGGCATAGTCTAAGTGGTTCCCGTTTCAACTATAGTGGCTGCTACTAGCCCTACGCATCTAAGCTCTGCTGATTTGAGTTCTACATGCTGATACTAAGACTAACGCTTGGTTTCAAAGAAGCTATGTGGATAGCTAGGTGCGAATATGCCCACTAGCCGTGGCTTTCTAGCTGTGGCTTCGAGCATCAGACTTTCGCACTCGAACCTGATGAGACCATTGGCTAGTTTTGGTCTGCTGTTGGTTCTCAGCTTTTGGTTATCGAGGGTCTCTAAATCTGCGCTCAAAAAATTCAATAAAGCATTAAGCGCCACTATTGTGGGTAGCAGTAACCAGTCAATTTATTGACTGAAATTGGTACGTTAGTCGCAGTGCTTAAGTTTAAGGTGATATTCTCCACACTCAGGGAGTATTCACGGTAGGTACTCAGTGACTTTAATAACAGTCTCTTTGGTGTATTGTAGGAGTTTAAAAACATGGTGAGTTCTCAGGTAAAAAGAAATCCAAGCGATCGCCAGCTGCAAGAACAGAGGTCAACTCACCAGAGCCCAATTGCAGCGCATCCATCCTTAGTAGAGCCAGTTTCAACCGGACAGGTCTTTGTAGAGCAGAGCATAGAAGAACAGCCGGGCGCACCTCTACCAAAAACTCACCAGCACTTCCATCTTGTTCCTGCCGATAGGTGTAGCGTTCAGCTTGCGCTTCCTGAGACACCGCTGTTCGGGACAGACGGTATCCGTGGACAAGCAGGTACACTGCTAACTGCACCACTAGCTACCCAAGTGGGCTTTTGGGCAGGGCAGGTGCTGCGCGCTCATGGTCAAACAGGTCCCATTATTCTTGGCCAAGACTCTCGCAACTCCAGTAACATGCTGTCTTCTGGCCTGTCTGCCGGACTGACCACAGCGGGCTTAGAAGTGTGGGATTTAGGCCTTTGTCCGACTGCAGCCGTTGCTCACAGTGCCATTGGAAACGCGGGCGGCATCATGATCTCTGCTAGCCACAATCCCCCGGCAGACAATGGCATTAAGTTTTTCGATTCCGCTGGTACCAAACTGTCGAGCACTATCCAACAGCAAATTGAATCGGCCATACGGGGTCAAAGTCTGTCGGTTGCCAGCTCTACTAGCCAGGGCGCAGCAACCGATATGCAGTGGGGCCGCGCCTATCAACGTCCCGATTTAATCGATCGCTACGTCGATTTTCTGCATCAGCCGTTTCAGCCACATCCTAATCTACGGGGTATGCGGATTGTGCTAGATCTAGCTTGGGGCGCGGCTACTCGCGTTGCTAAGCAGGTGTTTGAATCGACAGGCGCTGAGGTCGTTATTTTGCATGGCCTACCAGACGGCGATCGCATCAATGTAGACTGTGGGTCCACGCATCTAGGTAGCCTTAAAGCTGCCGTCGCTGAGTTAGAAGCCGATATCGGTTTTGCTTTTGATGGAGATGCTGATCGCGTCATGGCCGTCGATGGCCAGGGCCGGGTAATTGATGGCGACTATATTCTTTACTTTTGGGGGCAAACGCTTCAACAGGCAGGCAAGCTACCCAACAACACCATCATTTCTACGGTGATGGCTAATCTAGGATTTGAGCGAGCCTGGCAAAAACAGGGGGGCACTTTAGTTCGTACGAAAGTTGGTGATCAGCACGTTCATGCCGAGATGATCTCGCAGGGCGCGATGCTGGGCGGAGAGCAGTCAGGTCACATTCTGTGCCATCACTATAGTTGGACCGGTGATGGTATTTTGACAGCGCTGCACTTAGCAGATTTGGTTAGGCAAGCAGACTGTTCACTGCCCGATCTTGTTGCTCAAAGCTTTAACACCTATCCTCAAAGGTTGAAGAACGTTCGAGTCGATTGTTCAAGCACTCGGCGCGATTGGCAGAGCTGCGACGCGCTACAAAGCGCAATTACCCGAGCAGAAACCGCTATGGGCGATCAAGGTCGCGTGCTTGTAAGAGCTTCTGGCACAGAACCTTTGATCAGAGTCATGGTAGAAGCTGCTGATGCAGGTACAGTAGATTACTGGACAGACGTACTAGCTGATAAAGTATCGCAGCACCTAACCTAACAACCTGCCCTTCATAACCTGCTTTTTGCGCAGAATTACATACGCCGTGTAAAGAGCAAGTAGTTTTGTTTCTAAAATGGCTTGGCGATACGCAGCGAAAAGATAGAGTTCCTAACTTGTTTCACCTAAGCCGCAGCGACTTTAGCAGCGGTGTAAAGATTTGCAAAGCTGTTTGGCTTCGTGCTATTCCTTGTGAAGTTAGTTTGAAGTTTAATTAAGTAGTCTCTATGGTGGCAACGCTTCCATCCGTTCAGCCTAGCGTTAGGCAGAGCGCTGTTCAATCGCTAATTCACGTTGGTCATCCCAAAAAGGTGATTGTTGTGGGTGATAGCCTAGTCTACGGCTATGGCGATAGTGAAGGGGGTGGCTGGGTAGAACGATTGCGACGAGGCTGTCTAGACCCGCAGCAATCTGGGCCAGTCTTTTACAACTTAGGTATTCGTGGTGATGGTGTCGCCCGGGTTACGCAGCGGTTAGAAAGAGAGTTCTGTAATCGCGGCGAACTGAGACATCGCACACCAGATCTTTTGATCCTCTCAGTAGGCATCAATGATTCTGCTAGAACAGGTCGGGCCAAGGGACGGCTCATGAGCAGCCCAGTCGATTTTGCCCAGTCGCTCGAACAACTATTAATTCAGTCTAGACAGCTCTGTCCAGTTCTGTTCGTTGGTATGGTGCCTGTGAACGAAGCGGCTATGCCGTTTGCTGATGTTCTATATTTTAGTCGTACAGACCAGCAGCACTATAACCAAATCACTCGCCAGCTGTGCGAAGCGCACCAGATCCCGTACCTAGATCTCTTTGAGCAATGGAGCCAAGAAAGTGAAGCCTGGATACGCGATCGCCTTTGTAGTGATGGTATTCATCCCAATAGCTTAGGCTATCGCACCATCTTAGAAACCGTAAAAGCCTGGAACCCGTTTTCTCAGGCGATTCGATAGCTGTTCTGTCTACAGCTATCGAATAGGCAGTTCGGGTTTATTCCACTAGGCTTTGAATGTTTTGGTGATGCGCTTCATGGCTTCTTCTACATTCTCACGGCTGTTAAAAGCTGAGATCCGAAAATAGCCCTCGCCGGCTGCGCCAAAGCCTGATCCGGGCGTGCCCACAATATTGCAAGCATTTAGCAGCTTATCGAAGAAGTCCCAGCTGGTCAGTCCGTTGGGTGTCTTCACCCAGACATAAGGCGCGTCCACCCCGCCGTAAACTTGGATACCTGCTGCAGTTAGCTGCTCACGTACAATCCTAGCGTTCTCAAGATAAAAGCTGACTAGTTCCTGCGTTTGCTGCTTTCCAGCCTCAGAATAAACTGCCTCTGCGGCCCTTTGCACCACGTAGGATACGCCATTGAACTTGGTCGATTGACGGCGATTCCACAGCCCCCAAATCTCTATGTCCGAACCATCTTTAGCCTTTCCCTTCAAAGATTTTGGTACCACCGTTAGCGCGCAGCGGGTACCGGTAAAGCCTGCATTCTTAGAAAAGGAGCGAAACTCAATGGCGCACTCACGTGCTCCTTCTATCTCATAGATCGAATGTGGAATTGAATCATCAGTAATAAACGATTCATAGGCAGCGTCAAACAGAATAATCGAGCCGTTGGCTTTGGCATAGTCCACCCAGGCTTGAAGCTGAGCTTTCGTCATGGTCGCGCCAGTTGGATTGTTGGGCGAGCACAGATAGATCAAATCGACTTTATTTGAAGGAATATCAGCTGAAAAATCATTGTCAGCGCTAATTGGTAAGTAGGTGATGCCTTCATACTTACCGCTGTCGTCGGCCTCACCTGTATGTCCAGCCATCACATTCGTATCTACATAGACTGGATAAACCGGATCGGTCACTGCAATACTGTTGTCATCACCAAAGATATCTAGGATGTTACCGCAGTCACACTTAGACCCATCCGAGATAAAGATTTCTGTCGCGTCGATATCGCAGCCGCGAGCTTGAAAATCGTTTTGGGCGATCGCCTCTCGCAACCATGGATAACCCTGCTCGGGGCCATAGCCTCTAAACGAAGCGCGATCGCCCATCTCATTGACGGCCTTAATCATTGCGGTTCGGCAAGCCTCTGGTAGCGGCTCAGTCACATCTCCAATGCCTAACTTAATAACAGGTGCATCAGGGTTTAGCTCCGTAAAGGCCCGCACTCGGCGGCCAATTTCAGGAAATAGATACCCTGCTTTTAGTTTGAGATAGTTATCGTTGATCGTAGTCATAGAAATTCGCGCATCTGTAATAGGCATCTGGATCTTACCAGCCGCCCTACGACCCGTTCATCCTTCACCCGGTTCCCCCACTCACTAGTTCCTCACTCACTATTAGTTTGCCAATGCTCCACACCCGCACCGCCTGGATCTTCGATATGGACGGTACGCTTACCAAAAGCCTCCACGACTTTCCTGCCATAAGCCGCGCGCTTGGACTTCCCCCCAACCAGCCCATACTAGAGGCGCTAGAACATCTTCCACCGGACGAGCGGGCAACGTGTAACCGACAGCTAGCTGTGATAGAAACAGACATCGCTTATCAAGCCACTGCTCAGCCTGGGGCGCGAAGGTTGCTTAGCACCTTGAAGTCAAAAGGCAAACAGGTTGGCATTCTCACGCGCAATACCAAGGATATCGTTCACATCACACTGACGGCTTGTGGCCTAGCCGACTTCTTTCATCCCGATGACATTCTGGGCCGAAGCTGCTGTCCTCCCAAGCCTCAACCCGATGGCATTCTCAAACTTTTGGCGAACTGGTCGCTGGGTCCAGAAAGCGCTGTCATGGTTGGAGATCATAAGTTCGATTTGCTCACCGGTCGCAATGCCAAAACTGCCACCGTCTATCTAGATCCTCAGGGAAAGTTTCCCTTTGCAGCCCACGCCGACTACAGCATTACTAGCTTAGAGGAGCTATCTGAAAGCATTTATACTCATTGAGTACACTTATTGACTTTTTGGTTAGCACCTAGCTTTTGGGCCTACGGCAAACAAACGCCACTTAGGCAGATTACTTAGTCAGATCACTTAGTCAGATCACTTAGGCAGATGCTGAGTGCATCAAGTTCGCCTCTGTTTGGTTACGCTTTTGGATGAACTGAAGTGCTGCTGTCGGTGTCATTGGCTTAGCAAAGTAAAAGCCTTGAATGTTGTAGCAGCCAAGCGATCGCAATCCTGCTAGCTGTGTTTCAGTCTCTATGCCTTCTGCAACGATATCTAGCCCTAGGTTATTAGCTAGATCGACAATCGTACGAACAATTTCTGTGTTCTCACCTCGTGAGCCAATATGCTGAACAAAAGAACGATCAATCTTTAGCAGATCAATTGGCAACTGTTGCAGTCGGCTTAAAGAGGAATAACCTATTCCAAAATCATCAATACATAACCCTATCTCTAACGCTTTAAGCTGTTCGAGCACCTGGATGCCTGCTTGATAGTTCTTCATGACGGCGGTCTCAGTGATCTCTAGCCATAAAAGATCTTTGGGTAATCCAGTTTCTGCAAGCACTGATTCTACGTGCCGTGCTAGATCGCGCTGTGCTAGCTGACGAGCGGATAGATTGACGTGGACCTTGACTGGATTAATGTTTCCTAGCTGTTGATGCCATTGGACAACTTGCTGACAGGCCGTTCGAAGCACCCAACTGCCAATAAGTGTGATTACACCAGTTTCCTCCATTACCGGAATAAACTCACCAGGCGAGATGCGTCCGTATTGGGGATGGTTCCAGCGAATTAATGCTTCTACTGCAACAACTTGCCCCGTCTTGGTATTAATCACAGGCTGATAATGCAAGCTGAGTTCTCTTTGTTCTACAGCGAACTGGGCCTGAGTAGCCATCTGCCATAGCGCTACGGTTCGCTCGTGCATGGTTCGATCAAAAACTGCGTAGCACCCTCCCCCTTGTCCTTTTGCATAGTAGAGGGCTGCCTCGGCGTTGCGCAGCAGATCGCTAGACTGCTCATATCCCGCATTGCTACAGGCTACACCGATGCTGATGCTGGCAAACACTTCGTAGCTACCCAGCTTGAAGGGATTCTCCAGCCTGTCATAGATGCGATCGCACACGACTAGTGCTCCATCCAATCCCTCAATCTCTTCTAGCAGAACGGCAAATTTGTCTCCACCAAGGCACGCCACGCTATCGTACTGACGAATGCTTGTCTCCAACCGTTTGCCCAACGCTATTAGCAGCTGATCGCCAATCGAACGGCCCAACCTATCGGTGATAACTTTGAATCGATCGATATCAAGCAACAATATCGCACACTGAGTGTCGTCCTGATGCTCTTGCCAGGCTACTGCCTGCTCTACTTTGTCTACAAACAAAGCCTGATTCGCTAACCCTGTTAGCCTGTCAGGAAAGGCCCTATGACGAAGCTGCGGTTCCAGCTTATACTCTGTTATATCTACCACCTGTAACAAGAAATAGATGGCTTGCTGTTGGCTATTGTGTATCAAACTTACACTCAGACATGCACTCAGCAGGTTTTCTTTTTTGGTCCGGTAGCGAGTTTTGAATTGAAAATATTGCCGCTTCCCTGAGAGTAGCTGCTTGCTTGATTCCTTCAATATGGGAACATCGTCTGGATGGATCAGATAAGTAAATAAGCGGTTGGCTAGCTCATCTTCGGCATAGCCCACCGTCTGACAAAAACTTCGATTGGCGCTGAGGAATCGACCGTCTAAATCTAAAATTGTCGTCCCGATTGGTGAAAATTTAAAAATCTGCTCAAGTGCCTTTGTGTTCAGTGGATCTGCCGAAGACAATCCCTTCCAGGAGGGGACTAGTGACTGTATATGCGTCGCACTTGGATTATTGTTCATAGACGACACAAATCAACGACCATAGAGAAACACCTCAGGCAGACAAATTTTGAAGCAAAAAGCGCTGCAAAGTGATTAGACTTTTATGATCATGCCCAGAATGATGTTCCAAGTCGCTTAAATTCTTTGCTGTGATCAAAAAGCTGATAGGCGTCTTTTCCAAAGGGCGACTTGGCGAGGGGCAACCAGTTTGCACAAATTGGGACGTATCGTATACGTAACTTGTCTTTCTATCGCTTTAGTTGATTAGTTCGCGATATTTCTAACTGCTAGAACCGCTATAGCAGTTGGCCAAGTAGCAGTTGGCTAAGTAACACACAATCATCGGATTGCCTACGACGCTTGCCATAGCATGGAATGCCTTGGCTCCAATTCAAGCTGTTAGTCGGGGTCTCTTTCGACGGTAATCACTGTTTCAGTCACATGCTCGAAAGTATCATCGTGGCTGATCACAAATAGCTGCTTAAACGATTTGATCCGGGTGATCGCCTCAGCTAAGCTAGCGCGTCTAGCTCGATCCATATTGGTTGTTGGCTCATCGAAGAAAGCTACGTCAATATCAGCTAGCACCTTTAGCAGTGCGAGTCGAACCGCTAGCGCTGCACACATTTGCTCACCGCCCGATAGATTAATAAATCGCCGCGTATGTGCCCCTTCTTGTACCGTAATTTCATAGTCGGCGCTCCAAGCTAAGGCTACGTTTGTCCGGCCTAGCAGCTCACGAAACAGGCGGTCAGCTTCTCTAGAGATACTTTGTACATAGCGTTCAGTAATCCTTGGTCCTGCTTCCTTATAAACTTTACGAGCGTAGTTGATGAACCGTTTGAGGCGATCGCGCTCTTTGATCTCTTTCTGAGCTTGATCACGTTTTTCTGCGGTTGCCTTTAGTCGGTCGATCTGACCAGTGAGTTCTATCAGCCGCTGCTTAAGCTGAGGCAAGCTACCGCGTAGTCGATCGGCTTGAGAATTCACGTCCATGTATTGTTTATCAACGATTGTGAAAGCGTTCGGATCGAAGTCTTTTGTAAGCACAGCTAGTTGCTTGTCTACCTGTGCCTTTTGCGACTGACTCTGCTGGCAAGCTAGCGCTAAGGCCTCACTTTCGAGCTGTAGAGAAGCTGCTTGCTGAGCCGCCTGTTGATTTTGTAAATACAGTAGATATCCCGCCTGATGGGTTTGTCGGAGCTGCTGCTGTGCTTGAAGCTGTTCGTCTAAGCGAGCAAACGCTTTCAGCTTAGCGGTAACTGTCTCTAGCTGCTGCACCTGGGCCACGCGAGTGGCGTTTAGCGTTTTGTACTGCTGATCTACCGCATCCTGCCGTTCTAAGTTTCGCTCAATTAGCTGCTGCTTGCCCTTAGGATTGTCTAAACGCCTGAGCTGTTCTTCTACTTGCGTTAGCGAGCAACCAATCGTTTCCTCTGTAGTCAGCAGCTGTGTCAATTGGCTTAACTGCTGAGCAATCTGTTCTTGCCGTGCGCTCAGCTGAACTCTTTTAGATTCTTGAGTGGGTAGGCTTACTAGTTCAGCGCGCTGTTTGTAGGCTTGTGTTATCCAAGACTGTAGCGTCTTACTTTGCTTCTCCAATTGTCTCTTATCAGTTTGCTGAGTGAGATCATTCAAAATACTCTTTATGCGATCAAGTGTTCCTTTAGACAAAAGGCCCCCTTGAAATAGTGCGTCTTTGACTGGAGCGATCGCCTCCACGCTTAATTCATCAATATGCTGCGCCCAGCTATCCAAAGTCTTTAATGCGGCGGCTACCTGATGGCGATATTCGTCTTGGCTAGATTTTCCTCGATCTAGCATTGTTCGGATCTCTTGCTCAAATTGTTGCGCGGCTGTTAACCGGCTGAGCTGCTCTCGAGTCCGCGTTAGCTGCTGCTCCCACTGCTCGATATCCCCCTGCTTCTCCTTCAACCGGTTCAGACGACCTATCTCGCTTTCTACTTCAGCGACTTCTCGCAGGATATTCTCCTGCTGCTGCTTTAGTGCTTTACACTGTAAGCGCACGCTTGCAAATTTCTGTTGCTGTTGCTGTAGAGTATCTCGCTGAGCTTCCAGCTTTGATTGAGCGCTAATCACAGCCGCTAAGGAGGCTAACTCTTCTCTCGCAGCAGAAAACTGTTCTAATTTTACTTCTAACCGAGAGAGTTCCTGCTGGCTTTGTGATAAAGACTGCTCGATAGTATGTTGCTGCTGATCGAGTTGCTGCCTAGCTTTTCCTTCCTCAGTCAGTTTTTCAATCTGTTGTTCTATCGCGATAAACGCCTCATAAGTAGACTGTTGTTCCTGACAGATATTGGCAGATTGCTGCGCCTGAGTTAGAGAACTGACTATTCGCTCTTGAGTCTGTTCCTGGCTTTTTATTTGATTGTTGAGCTGCTGCTGCTGCTGACGCAGTTGCTGAATTTCCTCAGCCTGATCAATTAGCTGCTGACGCTGCTCGAAGAGAGCAGTTCGCTTTACTTCTAGTCTTTCTAGATAGCTTTCTCCCTGAGTGATTTCTGATTGAAGCTGCTGCTGTCTATTTTTGAGTTCATCCCAGCTTTTCAACGAATCTTCGTATTGTTCAATGAGATCTTTTAGCCTTTGTACCTGCGATTCCGCATATCTTCTTAAACCGTTACTCTGACGATAGGTCTCCTGGTATTCTTCTACTTTCAAGATGATGTCAAAAATCGGCTTTCGCTTCTCGGTTGATAATAGGAAATCAGCAGTAAACGTACCTTGAGGAACACCGATGGTATTTGCAAACAGCTGTCCTAAATCGGTGCCGGGGGCGACGCCTAAGTTCTGTCTAAGCCAGGGCAAAACTTCGTCTTTGATACGGGTGTAGGGAAGTTTTTCAGCAAGCTGAGGATCATAAAGAGTGTAGCCATGCGTTGTAGAGCGCTGAACTTCGTAGGTTCGACTATCACGACTAGAGATGAAGACGACCCTGACCTGGGCGCTGCTAGCTCCGTTTCGAATGAGATCTTCTTTCTTATAGCTGCCTTGATAGTTGAACAGTACCCAGGCGATCGCCTCTAGGATGCTGGTTTTGCCAGCGCCGTTTTCCCCGCAGATAGCGTTTGTACCTAGCTGGAAATCAAACTGCTGTTCTTTGTGTGTTTTGAAGTTTGTGAGCGCAACCGAAAGGATCTGCATTCTGACGTTAACGTAGGAGCAAGCTTACGCTAAGCATAGACCATCTATTGACTACTGATTCGCTGGTGGTCAAATAGAAAGAGAATGCACTCATTATAGGCGCAACTTCCTTGTTGCAATTACCAGACAGAGCACGCACAGCCGCGCACGCGTAGCCGCTGTTGACGTGCTGGGGCTTTGAAGACTGCCTTTCTAATTTACATCTGTTGTATCTAGGGGTTATTCAGACTAGGGGTTATTCAGACTAGGGGTTATTCAGACTAGGGTTAGATCTTTTGCCTAACCACCTGGCTGCAGAATATATTTTCCAATATGCCCACCAGCTTCTAGCTCAGTATGAGCTTCACGCACGTCTTCTAATGGAAATCTACCTGCAATTGGCAGCGTATAGTGACCTGCTGCTACCTGCTTGAGAATATGCTGATAGCCCTCATTCTCGGCCGAAGTTCCAACAATAGAATTCAGCAGCCAGCCTCGAATGGCAGCATCTTTACGAATAAGTGGCGAGATATCTACAGTATCGGGCGTGCCGAGCAAACCATAGACCCAAATGGTGCCACCGGGAGCTAGCAACCGAATTTCAGTGTTTAAAAATTCTCCTGCCGCGACTGGATCGAAGATCACATCGACACCTCTACCCTGCGTAATCTGTTTGATGCTACGCCACCAGGGCTTTTCACTTTTAGATTGCCTTGTAACCACAATATGGTCGTACTGAGCCGCTTCTAAAGACTGCAGGGTGTCTACTTTATCTGGACTAGTTGTGGTGCCAATCGTACGACAACCCAACTGTTTGGCAATTTGGCTAGCGGCGATCGCCACGCTACTACTCGCTGCAGGTAGCATCACTATCTGCTCTGGCTGCACGGCCTGTCGCCACACCAACGCTCCCCAAGCGGTCAGAAATGGGAGCCACAACGCACCTAATAGTTCATCGTCAACGCCTTCTGGAACAAGGATTGTTTCCGCTGCCGCGGCTAGAAACTCTGACCGATACGTTCCTTTCTTCGCGACTGCGCCCACCGTTAAGGTCACACGCTGCCCTACTGTGCGATCACTCACCCCTTCTCCAACTGCGGTAATCACACCGCCGCCTTCGATTCCCGGCGTAAAAGGCGGTTCCCCTGAACTGAGTCGATACTCACCCCGCCGTGCCATCAAGTCCGCCTGGTTTAGCCCTACGCTTGTCAGTCGAATCACCACCTCACCTACCGCTGGTCTCAGTGTATCTACTGATACTACGTCCATCGTTTCTATACCACCAAACCTACGGACAACTACCTGCTTCATTACAAACTTAAACTCCGATAATGCCTCCGCTAAGCTGGCTCCTTTCTGAATTGGACCTGTCAGAAATAGGGCATACAGAAAGTAGAGAATGCAAATGAGAACCAATGAATACTATGTGGCTGGCCGACAACGAGATCAAAATTGATCCGCCAAACTGGAAAAGTGCACTATATTTTTTAGACACTTTTACCTATCTAGACTCTGAGTTTGGCATTGTTGATCTTGCTGCGACTGGTATGTTCGATTTGTTACATCCTGCTACAGAGCAAGCACTCAACTTGCCAAAGTCCCTGCGAGCTATACGTCAAAAAGCCTCCTTAGCAAAGTTAGTTTTGCGTTGGATTATTAAGAACCGGGAATTGATAGGAAACTATCCTCACGATCAACAGTCTTAGCAATCTTAAAGGTTTGATCCTAAAGGGGCTTAAGTAAATGCCTAGCTTAGTGAATGCCTGATCAAGAATCGCGCTTAGTGAGAAAACGCTCAATTGAGATCGTAGTAAAGCTAAGGCAGAAGACTTAATTCCATATAGGCTACGATTCTTCTAGGCTACGATTCATCTACTCGGAGTCGTACCGAATCGCCGTGGGAAGGTAATCCTTCAGCGCGAGTTAACACATCGATATCTGCGGCTACTTCCTTCAGGGCGCTACGACTGTACTGAACTAAGCTAGTGTGCTTCATAAATGTCTCAGTACTTAGGGGTGAGGCATAGCGAGCTGCGCCTGATGTTGGCAGAGTGTGGTTAGGACCCGCTAAATAGTCACCGACAGCCTCCGGCGTATCATGCCCAAGAAAGATTGCCCCCGCCTGATTGATTAGGGGTAGTAAATCCCACGGATCTTCTATCTCTAGCTCAAGGTGTTCCGGTGCGAAAAGGTCTGATAGCTTAGCAGCGGTCTCTAGCGTATCGACAACAATCGCAGCGCCATAGTGAGCGATCGCCTTTTCGGTCAATGTCTGCCTTGGATGCTGAGCTAGCTGCCGCTCAACTTCATCAGCAACGCCCTGGGCGAGCGTGCTATCGGTCGTAATTAACACCGCTGCGGCCATCGGATCGTGCTCTGCTTGTGCTAATAGATCAGCTGCTACGTGTACTGGATTCGCACTGCTATCTGCAATTACAAGTACCTCAGACGGGCCTGCTAGCGAATCGATCCCCACCTTCCCGTACACCTGCTTTTTCGCTAGCGTAACGTATAGGTTGCCAGGTCCGGTAATCACATCCACAGATGGAACAGTATGAGTCCCGTAGGCAAGAGCCGCGATCGCCTGCGCCCCTCCCACCTGATAAATTTCTTCTACACCTGCTTCTTGGGCTGCTACTAGCACCGCCGGGCTAATTACGCCCTCTTTGCCAATTGGGGTTACCATCACTACCCGCTTCACGCCAGCTACTCGCGCCGGAATCGCATTCATCATTACCGTACTTGGGTAGCTAGCTCGCCCCCCCGGTACATAGATTCCTGCCTTTTCTACTGGGGCATAGCGCTTACCAAGCACGATCCCGTTGTCTTCGAAGCTTACCCAGCTTTTGGGCAGACGCTGTTGATGAAACTTCTCGATGTTAGTGCAGGCCTTGCGAATCGCCTGCAAGAGATCTTGGGAAATTTGCTGATAGGCCGCATCTAGCCTGGCACCATCCACTTTCAATGTCGCAGTCGTCAGCTGCTGGCCATCAAACTTCTCGGTATAGTGTAGTAGCGCTTCGTCTCCAGTTTTCGCTACGGCCTCCACGATTTCTTTGACCGTGGCTTCCGCTTCCGCGACCTCTGCATCATGGGTGCGATCGCAAATACGCTGAAGTTCCGCTTTAGCATCACCTAGCTGGTTGATAATTCGCAGCATGTAAGACAAGAGAAAAGGGCAACAAGTCAAGCAAGGCAAACGGATAGCAACCACTCACCACTTTTCAATAGCTTAGCGTGGAATTATAAAGGGTCGCCATCCAACAGTTCAAATTGCAAACGCACAGTTGACAACAATTTCCCACTCATTCAGAAAACTAGAGATTCTGACTGTGAGGTTTTGAATCTTCAGTGCTATAATCGTTAATTCTGATAGGCTTACTGAATTGATATAAGGGCGATTAGCGCGAGTAATAATGGCAAATACAAAATCTGCGATTAAACGCATTCGAGTTGCAGAGCGGAATCGTTTGCGCAATAAGGCATACAAATCGGCTGTAAAAACCTTAACTAAGCGATACCACGAGGCACTAGAAGCTAACGCCTCTGACCCTACTGATGAAAATAGCCAGCTGGTGCAAGAAAGAATGTCAGCAGTCGTTAGCAAGATCGACAAAGCGGTTAAGCGCGGTGTGCTTCACAAGAATGCAGGTGCTAGGCGCAAATCACGCTTGGCCAAAGCGTTGAAGGCAGCTGCTGGGTCTTCTGCCGATACAGCTTCTCCTTCTGAAAGTGTTGCCTGATAAGGCTCCCCAGTGACGTTGTCTGAGTGGCAATACTGCGTTCGCTAGTGACATCCTCGCAATCGCAAGCGTCGAAGTTGCTGATGCCTAGAGTAGCTGACTGTCGAATTAAGCCTTGTTGATGTATCTAGACACTGCTTCTTAAGTAGATTCTTGAATAGACAAGTGGATTAAGTAGACGCGATTTCTTGAAGATAGGAACCATTCTGCTTAAAGTGCCTCGCTCGATCTCTGTTTGGGTTCTCTGGCGCTGACTTTGTTTTTTGTGCCTAGACCCTTAGGCTTTCTTAAACCCTAGACTTTGCTGCGACTGTATGCGTCTTGTTGATACCCATGTTCATATCAATTTCGATTCTTTTGATGTTGATAGGGATGATGTAGCCGCAGCTTGGAGAGAGGCAGGAGTTGCTCATCTGGTTCATTCCTGTGTCGATCCAAGTGAGTTTGAGAAGATTCAGGCGATCGCCCAGCGATATCCAGAGATTTCTTTTGCCGTTGGGCTCCATCCATTAGATATGGACAAGTGGAGCGATACAACAGCGGAAGAGATTAGATATCTAGCGCAGTCAGATGCCAGGGTCGTTGCGATTGGTGAAATGGGTCTAGATTTTTTCAAGGCCGATGATAAGGCGATTCAAAAGGCGGCCTTTGTCGCGCAGCTAGAAATTGCGCAGTCTTTGAACTTGCCAGTAATCATTCACTGCAGGGAGGCGGCTGAGGAGATGGCTGTATTGTTGGAAACGTTCTTTGCTCAAAAAGGTAGCGTCAGAGGCGTGATGCACTGCTGGACTGGCAGCCCTGAAGAGACTCAGCGCTTTTTGAACTTAGGCTTTTTTATTAGTTTTAGTGGAATTGTCACGTTCAAAAATTCTAAGCAGGTCAAAGCTTCGGCGAAGATGGTTCCTAGCGATCGCATTTTAGTAGAGACTGATTGTCCCTTCCTCTCGCCTGTTCCTAAGCGTAAAGAAAAACGTAACCAGCCAGCTTTTGTCAGACATGTCGCTGAATATGTCGCAGAGCTAAGAGAAATTCCCCTAGCCACATTCGCTCAGCAAACTACTCGCAATGCCCAACAGCTGTTTTCACTCCCAACCGAGCTATTGACGCCATAGACAATAGACATAGCTTATGTCCTACAAGTATGGATGCACAGTACAGTAGAAGCGCGAAAAGGAGCAAAACCCCCAGACCAACAACTAGGACTTCTAGGAGCACACTTAAGCCTGTCTACGACGCCTACCTATGACTTAGTCAGCCTTATTGGTCAAAATTAGTCAAACATCTTGACATTCTGATAGTTTTGGGCTGCGTGTTTAGCTTATGATAGATAAGCAAAAAAATATTTTTTGATTCGTTTGTAGGCTCTCATGTAATTCTTCCCCTAACGAAAAGATGTCAATATCCCCGAATATATAGGATACAAGCCTCATATGTTAGCTGAAGCGATCGCCCATCATTTGAAAAGGATTGTCCTTCCTTATCCATCATTTGCTACTTCGACACAGGAATTCCTCCGATCTTTCTGCCAAATGCAGGCGGACTTCACAATTATTAATAATGCAAGCTAAGGTTCACCTTTCGCTGTGAGCCTTTCTATATTTTGTGAGTTCTTATGGGTATCTGCCCTTATGCACCTACTTTTCCCCTGGTGCTTTCGAACTCCCGAAAGTTAACTCCTTCTTGTCTCTTTTTCACTTTGTAAACGCTTGCCTTTGCCTGGCGTGATTTTTTTGAGGAACGCATGACTGACCCTACTCTGACCACTGTTGATTCTACGCTTACCACTGTTGATTCTGTTGCTGTCACTCCCACTGCTACTAATACAACGCCAGTCCATCTCTTACCTGACCTTGTCGAAATTCAAAGAGCTAGCTTTCGGTGGTTCTTAGGCGAAGGGCTAGTCGAAGAGCTAGAAAGCTTTTCTCCTATTACTGACTACACTGGCAAGCTAGAGCTTCACTTTTTGGGTAAAGACTATCGACTCAAGGCTCCAAAATACATGGTGGATGAGGCCAAACGTCGCGACAGTACCTATTCGGTGCAGATGTACGTGCCTACTCGCCTAATTAACAAGGAGACAGGTGATATTAAGGAGCAAGAAGTTTTCATTGGTGACCTGCCACTGATGACTGATCGCGGTACGTTTATCATCAACGGTGCGGAGCGAGTCATTGTCAATCAAATCGTCCGCAGCCCTGGTGTCTATTATAAAGCTGAGACAGATAAACACGGTCGGCGTACTTATACAGCTAACTTGATTCCTAACAGAGGAGCTTGGCTGAAGTTTGAGACAGACAAGAACGATTTGGTTTGGGTGCGCATTGATAAGACACGCAAGCTCTCAGCGCAGGTCTTACTAAAGGCATTAGGTCTTAGCGATGGCGAAATTTTTGACTCGCTGCGCCACCCTGAGTACTTCCAGAAGACGATTGAAAAGGAAGGTCAGTTCAGCGAAGAAGAAGCGCTACTAGAGCTGTATCGCAAGCTGCGCCCAGGCGAACCGCCTACGGTTAATGGAGGACAGCAGCTATTAGAGTCGCGCTTCTTTGATCCCAAACGTTATGACCTTGGCAAAGTGGGTCGTCATAAGCTCAACCGCAAACTGCGTCTAAATATCCCTGAATCAACCAGGGTACTCACGCCTCAAGACATCGTCTCCGCAATTGACTACTTGATCAATCTAGAGTTTGACATTGGTAATCCTGACGATATTGACCATTTGGGGAACCGCCGAGTCCGCTCTGTCGGTGAGCTTTTGCAAAACCAGGTTCGCGTTGGTCTTAATAGATTAGAGCGGATTATTCGTGAGCGCATGACGGTTTCTGATGCTGATTCGTTGACTCCAGCATCTTTGGTTAACCCCAAACCCCTAGTTGCCGCCATTAAAGAGTTTTTTGGCTCTAGTCAGCTCTCTCAGTTCATGGATCAGACTAACCCGCTAGCTGAACTGACTCACAAACGCAGAATTAGTGCGCTTGGTCCGGGTGGCCTTACTCGCGAACGCGCAGGTTTTGCTGTTCGAGATATCCATCCTTCCCACCACGGCCGGATCTGTCCAATTGAAACACCTGAAGGTCCAAACGCAGGCTTAATTGGCTCGCTCGCAACTCATGCTCGGGTGAACGACTTTGGCTTCATTGAAACCCCGTTTTTCCCAGTGGTAAACGGTCAAATCGTCAAAGACAAGCCGGCTGTCTATATGACCGCTGACGAGGAAGATGATCTACGTGTGGCCCCTGGTGATGTTCCGATCGACTCGGATAATAATATCTTGGGTGAATCTGTTCCTGTCCGGTATCGTCAGGACTTTACAGTCACCTCGCCGAAAGAGGTTGATTATGTAGCGGTTTCGCCAGTACAGATCATTTCGGTTGCAACTTCTTTAATTCCTTTCCTAGAGCACGACGATGCTAACCGAGCGCTGATGGGCTCAAACATGCAGCGTCAGGCAGTTCCTTTGCTACGACCTGAGCGAGCCTTGGTGGGTACCGGACTAGAAGCTCAAGCCGCGCGCGACTCTGGCATGGTGACTATTAGCCGTACTGATGGTGTTGTCAGCTACGTTGATGCTAACTGGATAAAAGTTACCGATCTAGAAGGTCAGGTTCATTCCTACGAATTGCAGAAGTATCAACGCTCAAATCAAGATACTTGTTTGAATCAACGTCCCTTTGTTTTTGAAGGCACTAAAGTCGTTGCTGGTCAGGTGATGGCTGATGGCTCTGCGACTGAGGGTGGTGAAATCGCTCTAGGTCAGAACGTGCTGATTACCTATATGCCATGGGAGGGCTATAACTACGAGGATGCCATTCTACTGAGCGAGCGTCTCGTCTACGAAGACGTTTATACCTCTATTCATATTGAAAAATTTGAGATTGAGGCGCGTCAAACCAAGCTAGGGCCTGAAGAAATTACCCGTGAAATTCCAAACGTTGGTGAAGATGCGCTGCGTCAGCTAGACGAGACTGGCATCATTCGTGTAGGAGCGTGGGTGAGTTCTGGCGATATCCTAGTAGGTAAAGTTACGCCTAAAGGTGAATCGGATCAGCCGCCGGAAGAGAAGCTGCTGAGAGCTATCTTTGGTGAAAAAGCTAGAGACGTTCGTGATAACTCTTTGCGTGTACCCAACGGTGAGAAAGGTCGCGTTGTCGATGTTCGGGTCTTTACTCGCGAGCAGGGCGACGAGCTTCCTCCTGGGGCGAACATGGTAGTGCGGGTTTATGTGGCTCAAAAGCGTAAAATTCAAGTTGGGGATAAGATGGCGGGCCGCCATGGCAATAAGGGAATTATCTCCCGAATTCTGCCGGTGGAAGATATGCCTTATTTGCCTGATGGAACGCCAATTGACATTGTGCTCAATCCGCTAGGTGTACCGTCTCGGATGAATGTAGGGCAGGTATTCGAAGCGTTGCTTGGTTGGGCAGGGCAAAACCTAGATGCTCGGTTTAAGGTGACGCCGTTTGATGAGATGTATGGCGAAGAAGCTTCGTTGGAAACTACTCATGGCAAGCTTCAAGAAGCGCGTAACCAAACTGGTAAAGACTGGGTATTCAACCCTGATAATCCTGGCAAAATTCAGCTGTATGATGGTCGTACGGGTGAGCCTTTTGACCAAGAGGTCACTGTCGGTCAGTCGTACATGCTGAAGCTAGTTCACCTGGTTGATGATAAAATTCACGCCCGCTCTACAGGCCCTTACTCGCTGGTAACCCAGCAGCCGTTAGGTGGAAAAGCCCAGCAAGGCGGTCAGCGATTTGGTGAAATGGAGGTATGGGCACTAGAGGCGTTTGGTGCGGCCTATACGCTTCAAGAGCTGCTGACGGTGAAATCTGATGATATGCAAGGGCGGAATGAAGCGTTAAATGCGATCGTCAAGGGCAAGGCAATTCCTAGACCAGGCACGCCCGAATCATTCAAGGTATTGATGCGAGAGCTACAGTCGCTATGCCTAGATATTGCGGTTCACAAGCTAGAGACACAAGAAGACGGGACTAGCCGCGATAGCGAGGTGGATTTGATGGCAGATGTAGGTAATCGTCGGACACCGTCTCGTCCTACTTACGAGTCGATATCTAGAGAGGAACCGGCCGGAACCGCTGGTGTTGCTGGAGCTGCGATCGCGCCTCTCGGTTCTAGCGTTGAAACCAACTCTCCGATCACGCCTCTAGAAAACCAACCACCGCAGCCATTTTAAGGGTGTGAGATCGGCAAGTTTGGCAATGTTTTAACGGTAAGAGCAGGCCAAACTTGTTGGTTAGATTCGCTCATTAAGTTGCCACGCAATAGTACGGAATCAGATAGTAAGGAAATAAAGGATGCCGAAAGTAGAACAGCGGTTTGACTACGTCAAAATTGGGATTGCTTCGCCAGAGAGAATTCGAGAATGGGGAGAGCGCACCCTACCCAACGGCACCGTAGTTGGAGAAGTCACCAAGCCAGAGACGATTAACTACAGAACGCTCAAACCCGAGATGGATGGGCTATTTTGCGAGCGAATTTTTGGCCCGGCGAAGGATTGGGAATGTCACTGTGGCAAATATAAGCGTGTGCGTCATCGCGGCATTGTCTGTGAGCGTTGTGGCGTAGAAGTTACAGAATCAAGAGTTCGTCGTCATCGGATGGGCTACATCAAGCTGGCTGCGCCAGTTGCCCATGTTTGGTACTTAAAGGGCATTCCCAGTTACATTGCTATCTTGCTAGATATGCCCCTGCGGGATGTCGAACAGATTGTGTATTTCAATGCTTACGTAGTTTTGGATGCAGGCAATGCAGACAATCTCTCCTACAAACAGCTGCTGAGTGAAGATCAGTGGATGGAGATTGAGGACCAGCTCTATGCAGAAGAGTCTCAGCTTTCTGGCATTGAGGTCGGTATTGGCGCTGAGGCACTGAAGCGACTGTTAGAAGATCTGCAGCTAGAAGAAACGGCTGAAATGCTTCGCGAGACGATCGCGACCTCAAAAGGGCAGAAGCGAGCCAAACTGATCAAACGTCTGAGAGTGATCGATAACTTCATTGCTACAGGCTCTAACCCTGATTGGATGGTACTAGATGTAATTCCGGTAATCCCGCCCGACCTGCGCCCGATGGTACAGCTAGACGGTGGCCGGTTTGCGACTTCTGATCTAAATGATCTGTATCGCCGGGTGATCAATCGGAATAACCGTCTGGCTCGATTGCAAGAGATTCTAGCGCCAGAAATCATTGTCCGCAATGAGAAACGGATGCTGCAAGAGGCCGTTGATGCCCTGATCGATAACGGTCGACGCGGTCGGACAGTGGTTGGTGCGAACAACCGACCTCTGAAGTCTCTCTCAGACATCATTGAAGGGAAGCAAGGTCGATTCCGCCAAAACCTGTTGGGTAAGCGGGTCGACTACTCCGGTCGCTCGGTAATTGTGGTGGGTCCCAATCTAAAGATCCATCAGTGCGGACTTCCCCGTGAAATGGCAATTGAGCTGTTTCAGCCCTTTGTAATTCATCGACTCATCCGTCAGGGGCTAGTCAATAACATTAAGGCAGCGAAGAAACTGATCCAGCGCAGCGATCCTAGCGTTTGGGAAGTGCTAGAAGATGTGATCGAAAACCATCCGGTTATGCTGAACCGGGCGCCGACGTTACATAGACTTGGTATCCAGGCGTTCGAGCCAATTATGGTGGAAGGCCGGGCTATTCAGCTACACCCCCTTGTTTGCCCCGCCTTTAACGCTGACTTTGATGGCGACCAGATGGCGGTTCACGTCCCGCTATCTCTAGAAGCGCAATCAGAAGCTCGGCTGTTGATGCTCGCGTCTAACAACGTGCTATCGCCTGCAACGGGTCGGCCAATCATCACACCTAGCCAAGATATGGTACTGGGCTGCTACTACCTGACAGCAGATAATCCTAGTAAACAAAAGGGCGCTGGCCGTTACTTTGCCAACATGGAAGATGCGATCGCTGCCTATGAGCAAGGAAACGTTGATCTTCATGCTAAAGTCTGGCTCCGTTTCGTCGGCGATGTAGAAACAGCGGAGGAAGACAATGAGCCCATCAAAGTCGAAGAAGACGGCAACGGCGGCTCGACAAAAACCTACAAGTTCCGTCGGGTTAGAGAAGATGAATCAGGCAACGTCATCTCTCAGTATGTAGAAACTACGCCTGGTCGAATCATTTATAACCACGCCGTACTAGGTGCATTGGCTGAGTAGGTTTCTAGGCACCCAGCAGACTAACAGCTGGTTAGTCTCTAAAAGTTGGCTAGTTCACCTGGTTTACTTAAAAGATCTACCAATAGAGATCTAGCCAGCTCAACTATTGAAAACAGCATCGGCAACAAACAGCAGCAAAGCAGACTTCGAAGGGAAAAAAGCAGAGCATGACAGAGCAGCAAAGCGTAGCAAAACCAAGAGTATTTAGAAACCGGGTTATTGACAAAAAGCAGCTAAAAAATCTTGTTTCCTGGTCGTTTGAGCACTACGGCACCGCTCGTACCTCTCAGATGGCTGATGAAATCAAAAGCTTGGGTTTCAAATACGCTACCCAGGCAGGGGTCTCTATCAGCGTAGAAGATCTAGAAGTGCCGCCTAGCAAAAAGGCAATGCTAGAGTCTGCCGAACAAGAGATTCGCGATACCGAAGAGCGCTATACGCGGGGTGAAATTACAGAAGTAGAACGCTTTCAAAAAGTAATCGATACTTGGAATAGCACTAGTGAGTACCTAAAAGACAAAGTTGTAGAAAACTTCCGTGACAACAACCCGCTTAACTCTGTGTATATGATGTCCAACTCAGGGGCGAGGGGAAATATTTCTCAGGTTCGCCAGCTTGTGGGTATGCGCGGTTTGATGGCCAATCCGCAGGGCGAAATCATTGACCTGCCGATCAAAACCAACTTCCGCGAAGGACTTACTGTCACTGAGTATGTAATCTCTTCCTATGGTGCTCGCAAGGGATTAGTAGATACGGCTTTGCGAACTGCTGACTCTGGCTATCTAACTCGCCGCTTAGTAGACGTATCGCAAGATGTGATTGTCAGAGAAATTGACTGTGGCACAGAGCGCTACATCCCTGTTAGACCCATGACAGACGGTGAGCGGGTGCTGATTCCGCTAAAAGATCGCTTGCTGGGCCGAGTTCCTGCCGAAGATGTCGTTCATCCCAAGACTGGCGATGTGATTGTAGAGCGTAATCAGCCGATTACGGATGATATTGCAGATGCGATTGGAGAAGCTAAGGTCAAAGAAATCAAAGCTCGTTCGGCGCTAACCTGTGAGGCTGCTCGTTCCGTTTGCCAGCACTGCTATGGCTGGAGTTTGGCACATTCACATATGGTTGATCTAGGAGAAGCCGTCGGTATTATCGCTGCTCAGTCTATTGGTGAACCAGGTACGCAGCTAACCATGCGCACTTTTCATACGGGTGGAACCTTTACCGGCGAATTAGCCCCACAG
Organism: Synechococcus sp. PCC 7335; assembly: GCF_000155595.1. Taxonomy (NCBI): domain Bacteria; kingdom Bacillati; phylum Cyanobacteriota; class Cyanophyceae; order Synechococcales; family Synechococcaceae; genus Synechococcus; species Synechococcus sp. PCC 7335. The sequence goes on from NZ_DS989904.1 coordinate 1,483,190, forward strand.
GTTAACGCCAAACGGAGTGGTGTGATTCGGATTCCAGAAGGGCTTAGAACTCGCACCTTTCGTACTCGTCACGGTGAAGATGCGCTAGTGATGGACGAGAACTGCCAGATTGCGATCGAATCTAACGGCAAGGAATATGCCGTCTCATTAGCCAAGAACGCAATTTTGTTTGCCCAAGATGGGGATGAGATTAAGAAGGGCGAAATGATCGCCGAGATGCCTAGTACTAGCCGAGTGCGGAAAGTCACTGAGAAAGCGAGTAAGGACGTTACCTCGGACCTTTCGGGTGAGGTGAAATTTGACGGTCTAGTGCAAGAAGAAAAGACTGACCGCCAGGGCAATATGACTCGTCTAGCTCAACGGGGTGGATTGATGTGGGTGCTCTCGGGCGAGGTGTATAACCTGCCGCCGGGCGCAGAACCGGTTGTAAAAAATGGCGATCGCATTGAAGCGGCCGGTGTACTCGCTGAGACCAAATTAATTACAGAGCGAGGGGGGATTGTTCGTCTTACCAACGCCTCTAATGATGGTAAAGGAGGCCGTGAAGTTGAAATTATTACCGCCTCTGTGGTGCTTGATCGAGCGGAAGTTGAGATTGAAAGTGGCCAAGGCCGTGAGCACTACTTCTTGAATACTTCTACTGGACAAAGGTTCTCAATTAATGCCACCCCTGGAACTAAGGTTACTAACGGTCAGGTAGTCGCTGAGCTAGTAGACGATACCTTCCGTACTCAAACGGGTGGGATTATCAAGTTTGCTGGGGTAGAAATCTCCAAACGTGGCAAGGCTAAGACTGGGTACGAAGTGACCAAAGGCGGGACGCTACTTTGGGTTCCTGAAGAGGCTCATGAGATCAACAAAGATATTTCCTTGTTGATGGTCGAAGATGGCCAGTACGTCGAAGCGGGTACAGAAGTTGTCAAAGACATTTTTTGTCAGACCGGCGGCGTCATTGAAGTTACTCAGAAAAATGATATTTTGCGTGAGATCGTCATTCGACCAGGCGATATCCACATGGTGGATAGTCCAGATGATGCTGGTAAGAAGAGTGGTGATATCGTCAACGCGGGTGAAGAAGTCATGCCTGGCGTTGTAGCTGATTCGCTTCGCTATGTAGAGTATGTCGAGACACCTGAAGGTGCAGCGCTGCTGCTGCGTCCTGTCCAAGAGTTTGAAGTGCCTGATGAAGCTTCTATTCCTAGCCAAGCTTCTGTTAGCGATAGTGACGACAAGGGTATTAGCCTGAAGGCAATCCAGCGCTTACTCTACAAAGATGGAGAGAGAGTGAAGTCGGTAGAGGGACTAGAAATATTGCGGACACAGCTAGTTCTAGATATCGATGAAGGTGGTAGTCAGCTAACGGCTGATATCGAGCTGAAAGCGGATAGTACTGAGGAAGATGCTAAGCAACGGCTTCAGCTAGTGGTGCTAGAAACGCTAGTCGTTCGACGTGATATTGAAGCAGATCAGACCCAAGGCAGTACGCGCACTCGTCTACTTGTCCAAGATGGCGATGAAATTCATCCGGGAGCAGTGATCGCACGGACTGAAATTCAGTCGAAGGAAGCAGGCGAAATTCGTGGTATCCGCGAGGATCTAGAGTCAGTTCGACGGGTGCTGGTGGTGCGTGATGCCGATCAGATCACAGTATCGACTGAAGGCAATCAGCCTACGGTCTCTGAAGGTGATTTGTTAGTTGACAACACTGAGATAGCCTCCGGCGTTAAAACTGTTCATTCAGGGCAGGTGCTCTCAGTTGGTGAGAACGAAATTGTGATGAGACTCGCAAGACCTTATCGGGTGTCTACCGGCGCGGTCTTGCACATTGAAGATAGTGACTTGGTCCAGCGAGGTGATGGTCTAGTATTACTAGTATTTGAGCGAGCAAAGACTGGGGATATCATCCAGGGCTTACCTCGTATCGAAGAACTGCTAGAAGCTCGTAAGCCCAAGGAAGCCTGCATCTTGGCAGAGCGGCCAGGTACAGCGCAAGTGGTTTACGCAGAAGATGAGACGGTCGAGATCAAGGTGATTGAGAGCGATGGTGTCGTGACTGACTACCCAGTTACACCGGGGCAAAACCTAGTGATTGGAGATGGTCAAAAGGTCGAGACAGGCGAGCCGCTAACGGATGGTCCTTCAAATCCTCATCAGATTCTAGAGGTCTTCTATAAGTACTATCGCGAAAGCAAAGGTACCCATGAAGCGGCGATGCTTAGCCTGGAGAGAGTTCAGTCTTTCCTTGTAAACGAAGTACAGTCGGTGTACCAGTCTCAAGGAATTGACATCTCAGACAAACATATTGAGGTAATTGTCCGCCAGATGACCTCGAAAGCGCGTTTGGAAGATGGTGGAGATACCACGATGCTACCAGGCGAGCTAGTTGAGATTCGTCAGCTAGAGCAAGTCAATGAGGCGATGTCGATTACAGGGATGGCCCCTGCGGATTACACACCTGTGCTTTTGGGTATCACCAAGGCTTCGTTAAACACGGATAGCTTCATCTCAGCAGCGAGTTTCCAAGAGACCACTCGTGTACTGACAGAGGCGGCCATTCAAGGTAAGTCTGATTGGCTGCGTGGTCTGAAGGAAAATGTAATCATCGGTCGCCTGATTCCAGCAGGCACAGGTTTCAATGCTTATGAGGAACCGACTTCACCTGAAGTTGATACTTCATTTGACGGCACCTTTTTGAATAACGACATGGCGCTATCAGACATGGTGTTAGATGATCGCACCGCTAGAGCCTATGACCGAGAAGGCGGATTGGATCTGATTGCTGGCGACGGTATGGTTGGTGGAACTGAGAAGAAAGCTGACGAAACAGATAACGTGCCTTCTACACTAATCGGAGGAGACGGTTTGATTGATGATAGAACAGGCTTAGTCTAGGCCGGTACTAGCCTTCTGTCGTTTCGCCACTTAGCTCTTCACATTTTCTAGGGCTGAAACCCTTGATGTATGAAGAGCTAAGTGGTCAGCAATGACCGTAGGCTTTGCCTTCTCGCGAAGTATGCATCCAGCCATTGCTATCAGTTTAGGTTAGGGGTTCAGTAGGTAGGTATCGTAGGAACAAGCAGTTATTGGAAAAAGAGTCTTGAGAGGTCAATATCTCAAGACTCTTTTCTTTGCCGGTTTGAGTTGTCACGCTGACATAGTGCTGACAACCAACTACGCACTTTGTTGTTCTGAGAGATCAGCTGTTTTAACTGATAGGTGTTGAGTTTGCTCGCCTCGCCGTAAAGTCATCTGTAACGATTCGCCTACCTTCACCTGATCGACTCTACTCTGCAGCTGATCGGCTTGCTTTACTCGAAAACCGGCCACGCTAGTAATAACGTCTCCTCGACGCAGCCCCGCTTCAGCAGCAGGCGTATTAGGTAACACTCTGATGACTAACACACCGTCAGTTTCTGGAAGTGCGATCGCGCTATTGGGATCCTCGTTGTTCATTTTGGCCATATCCGGCGTCAGCGTAGCAATCTGTACGCCTAGATAAGGATGCGCAATTCGCTCACCACGAGACAAGCTAGCTTGAATTGCTTTAGCTTTGTTGATCGGAATTGCAAACCCAATGCCCATTGCATCAGCGCGAATCGCCGTATTAATGCCAATTACCTCACCTTGCGCATTGAGCAATGGACCGCCGGAGTTACCAGGATTGATGGCTGCATCTGTCTGGATAAAGTCGATACGCTTATCTGGAATGCCAACCGCTGCGCTCGAGCGTTTGAGGGTGCTGACAATGCCAAGCGTCACAGTATTGTCTAATCCGAGTGGATTTCCAACTGCGATCGCCCAATCTCCTACTTCCACAGAATCCGAATCGCCTAGCGTAGAGACAGGGAGCGGTTCGCCCGCTGTATTGATCCGAATGACCGCTAGGTCTGTAATCTCATCGACGCCTTCTACATAGCCTTCAAACTGACGGCCGTCTTTGAGCTTTACCGTTACCTGATCAGCGTTGTTGACGACATGAGCATTTGTCAAAATATCGCCCTGGTCATTAATAATAAATCCTGAGCCTTGTCCTCGGAGTCGCTCTTCTTGTGGAATGCTTTGGAAGCCACCACCCATACGTCCTCTAAAGAACGGATCGTCATAAAACAAATCTGGAACATTGCGCGTTACTGTCCTCTCTGTATCAATTCGGACAACTGCGCTACCAACAGAGCGAACCGCACTAGCTACAAAGCTTTCTGGCGAAAGATTTTCGGGTGAAAGGGTGGTTGCCTGTGCAGTAGCCGTCGTGGAAGAGGCAGCTTGGGCCCAAACAGGTAAAGCCCATAGACTATTTGTCAGCATTAAGGTGACTGCCACAGTCGCCATCCGCCTGAAGAACTGGCCAACCAATGACAAGCTGGGAACAAATTTCATAAACGCTCTCTAATGCACAACAGACGAAAAATAAAAAAGGGAATCCCAAGCTTATTTTGACAGTTTCTTTGAGGTTGGGAGGTGTGGGTATACTGAGTTTGCAAGTACGGATTCTGCGATCCCTATGACTCCGTTCGCTGACTTACCCTAATCCCCATTATGGCTGAAACTCCAAAAGATCGTCTGTAGCTCCTGATATAGTCCAATACAATTCACATAGCCTTCTGCTCCTTTGCCAAATACTAAGGCATAGAAAAGCTATCTAACACGAAGGTTAAGAGGCGCAGTCTTCAATAGTTCTACTGGCTATAGTTTCCTCGGCTACGCAATGGTTTCCCTGCTATGCGAAGCAATTAGCGAAGCCTTCGACTAGCTACTCTGTCATTGTCTGTCGCTAAAATTAGTCTGTAAATTAGGCTGTCGCGAACAGGTAACTATCAAACTATCAACCAAACTATCAACTAGTCGGTAACCGTCTACTATTCCTGTTCAGACTAGGGTAATTCTGTTGTACCCATGAGGTAGCGATCGCACTCCCTAGCCACACCACGCCCTTCATTAATTGCCCATACGACCAGGCTTTGCCCCCGGCGACAGTCACCCGCTGCAAACACACCCGGTTTATTGGTTGTATATTCTTCGTGCTCAGCCTTGATGTTGCTCCGCTCAGTCTTTTCTAACCCTAGTGCATCCATCAAGGGAGACTCTGGTCCCAAAAATCCCATGGCCAACAGTACTAGCTGCGCTGGGATTCTCTTTTCACTGCCGGGTAGGTGAATTGGCGTAAAGCGACCGTTCTCATCACGTTCCCATTGCACTTCTACCGTATGAACGGCAGCCACGTTGCCGTTACCATCATCTTCAAACTTAGTTGCTGTAGTTACATATCCGCGTGGATCTTTACCAAACAGCGCCTTCGCCTCTTCTTGACCATAGTCCAAACGATAAATCTTTGGCCACTCTGGCCATGGGTTGCTAGAAGAGCGCACTTCCGGTGGCTTGGGCATAATTTCTAACTGATTAATGCTCTTACAACCATGACGAATGGACGTGCCTACACAGTCTGTGCCTGTATCACCACCGCCGATAATCACCACGTCTTTACCCGCCGCAGAGATATAGTCATCACCTGGCTTACCGTCCAATACTGCCCGGGTATTAGCAGTCAAAAACTCCATCGCAAAGTGGATACCATTTAGTTCTCTTCCCTCAATAGGTAAATCCCTAGGCCGGGTAGATCCAGTACAAAGAATAACAGAATCAAAATCGTTCAATAGCTTCTGAGCAGGTAAGTCACTACCGACCTCAACGCCACAGTTAAACGTAATTCCCTCTGCTTCCAAGATATCCAAGCGGCGGCGCACGATGTCTTTCTTATCGAGCTTCATATTCGGAATGCCGTAGGTCAGTAACCCGCCTGGGCGATCGGCACGCTCGTAGACCGTTACGGTATGACCAGCTTTATTCAGCTGATCAGCGGCGGCTAATCCAGCAGGCCCTGACCCGATGATCGCAACTGTCTTTCCAGTCCGCTTGGCGGGTGGATGTGGCACTATCCAGCCTTCTTCCCAGCCCCTTTCAATGATGGAATACTCGATATTCTTGATTGTTACAGGTGGGCTAGTGATCCCTAGAACGCAGGAGCCCTCACAAGGCGCAGGGCAAACGCGACCCGTGAATTCAGGAAAATTGTTGGTTTTATGCAGACGGTCTAGCGCCTCTCGCCAAAGTCCTCGGTAGATTAGATCGTTCCATTCGGGGATAAGGTTGTTGATTGGACAGCCGCTGGCCATGCCGCTGATCAGTTCACCCGTATGGCAAAAAGGAGTACCACAATCCATGCAGCGAGCTCCCTGCGTCTGCAGGTTCTCTTCGGGCATAGGCATGTGGAATTCGTTCCAGTTGCGAATGCGATCTTCTGGAGAAAGTTCGGAGGGTGCTTCGCGCAGGTGTTCGATGAAGCCGGTTGGTTTTCCCATGGTTTGTCGTTCGGTGAAAATGAAGGATAAGAAAAAATAGTTAATAGGGTGTGGCTACTCAAGGGCGAGGCCAATCTTCGAAAAGAGCATCGTTCTACGGCTCCACTCAATCAACGGGAGCCCTAAGTTCTCAACGTGTCGGACGCAGGGGAAGTGTCGAGGACGAAGCGCAGTCTCTAACGTAGCCTTTTGTGGGAAGCCCGACTAGCTACCGCTGACTCTAGCTAAGTCACGAGCGTTCTCTTCGAAGGCCGCAGACATCGCTTCGTCGTTACTAAGGCCATCTGCAAGCGCCTTTTGAATGTGCTGTAACACTCGCTTGTAATCGCGTGGCATTACTTTTACAAACTTAGGCAGCGTATCTTCCCAATTTGCTAACACTACTTTTGCTTTGTTGCTACCTGTGAGTTCTAGATGGCGCTGTATGATATCTCGCAGCTCTTGCTGTTCACCAGAGGTTTCGACTTTCTCTAAGCCGACCATTTCAGTGTTGCAGCGGGTAGCAAAGTCGCCATCTTCGTCTAGCACGTAGGCAACCCCACCGCTCATCCCAGCGGCAAAGTTACGTCCGGTACGACCTAGGATAATGGCCTTACCGCCTGTCATGTATTCGCAGCCATGGTCGCCAACGCCTTCTACAATTGCCTGAGCGCCAGAGTTACGTACGCAAAAGCGTTCTCCCGCTTGGCCGTTGATATAGGCTTCGCCACGAGTCGCACCATAAAGCGTAACGTTCCCAGTCACGATGTTATCTTCGGCCACTAGCTCAGAAGACTTGTGCGGATAGAGGATGATCTTGCCGCCGCTGAGCCCTTTGCCAAGATAGTCATTAGCATCGCCTTCTAGCTCTAAGGTCATGCCCGCAGGCGTGAATGCACCAAAGCTCTGACCCGCTGTGCCCTGGAAGTGCAGGTGAACGGTGTCATCAGGTAGACCTTCCCAGTAGTTTTTGGTGATTTCGTTGCCGACGATAGTACCGACGACGCGGTTGATATTAGTGATAGGCAATGTTGCTTTGACTTTTTCTCCCTTTTCGATCGCAGGCTTGCAAATCTCCAGTAGTTTGGTGATGTCAAGCGATTTGTCTAGACCGTGATCTTGCGCCTGAGTGCAGTAGCGGCCAACTTCTGGACCCACTTCGGGCTTATGTAGCAAAGGAGAAAGGTCGATGCCCTTAGCTTTCCAATGATCAATGGCTTTTTTGGGCGCCAGCATTTCTGTACGGCCTACCATTTCATCTAGGGTCCGAAAGCCCAGCTCTGCCATGATTTCTCTAGTTTCTTGGGCGATGAACTTCATGAAGTTAACGGTGTAGGCAGGATCGCCGCTGAACTTGCTACGCAGGTCTGGGTTTTGAGTGGCGACGCCGACAGGGCAGGTGTTGAGATGGCAAACACGCATCATGATGCAGCCTAAGGTGACAAGCGGCGCGGTGCTAAAGCCAAATTCTTCTGCGCCAAGAAGAGCTGCGATCGCGACATCTCGGCCCGTTTTCATCTGGCCATCTGTCTCAATCACAATCCGACTACGCAGATTGTTTAATACCAGCGTCTGATGCGTTTCAGCCAGTCCTAATTCCCAGGGCAGCCCTGCATGCTTAATCGAGGTCTGCGGCGAAGCGCCCGTTCCGCCATCAAACCCAGAAATTAAAACAACATCTGCATGGGCTTTGGCTACGCCTGCGGCAATCGTGCCAACGCCAACTTCAGAAACTAGCTTCACACTCACTCTAGCCTCGCGGTTGGCATTCTTAAGATCGTGAATTAGCTCTGCGAGATCTTCAATTGAGTAGATGTCGTGGTGAGGCGGTGGCGAGATAAGACCCACGCCGGGGGTAGAGTTACGCACCTTAGCAATCCAAGGATAAACCTTACGACCAGGTAGCTGTCCGCCTTCACCAGGTTTCGCACCTTGGGCCATTTTGATTTGGAGCTCTTTGGCCTGTGAAAGATACAGACTGCTGACGCCGAAGCGACCAGAGGCGACCTGCTTGATGGCACTATTTTTGGAATCGCCTTGCTCATTGGTCCAGGTGTAGCGATCGGGATCTTCGCCCCCTTCTCCTGTATTGGATCGGCCACCGATTCTGTTCATAGCGATCGCCAAGGTCTCATGCGCCTCTTGCGAAATCGAACCATAGCTCATCGCCCCAGTCTTAAAGCGCTTCATGATCGCTTCAATGGGTTCGACTTCTTCAATCGGAATCGACGCTTGAGGTGTGAATTCCAACAGATCGCGCAAACGGAAGAACTGCTTGCCCTGCTCGTTTACAAGCGCTGAGTACTTCTTAAACAGATCGTAATTACCCTCGCGAGTTGCCTGTTGTAAGAGATGAATGCTTTGCGGACTAAGTAGATGAGCCTCACCATCTTTGCGCCACTGATATTCACCGCCTACATCTAGAGTGGCTGCGTTGCTGCTACCTGCTGCTAGTCGATCCGGGAAGGCATGACGATGCCGCTGAATGGCTTCTTCTGCCAATACCTCTAAACCGACCCCCTGAATACGAGAAGCCGTCCAGGTAAAATATTTATCGATAACGGAGCTATTAAGACCAATCGCCTCGAAGATTTGTGCGCCTCGGTAGCTTTGCAATGTTGAAATTCCGATTTTAGAGGCGACTTTTACCACGCCTTTGGTTGCCGCTTTGATGTAGTTCTTACAAGCCGCCTCTAGCGAGATATCGCGCAGCAGATTCTCTTCGATCATCCGCTCGAAAGTCTCGAAGGCCATATAGGGGTTAATTGCTCCACAGCCATAGCCCAAAAGCACTGCAAAGTGATGCACCTCACGCGGCTCACCTGATTCAAGCACAATTCCTACACGAGTGCGCGTACCGTGACGAATGAGGTGATGGTGTAGCCCCGCAACTGCTAGCAGTGCCGGAATCGGTGCTCGGTTCTGAGCGATGTCACGGTCGGAGAGAATTAAGATTTCGTGACCAGATTCAATTTCTTCGTCAGCTTTTATACACAGCGCTTCCATCGCCCCGCTAAGCCCGGCCTCGCCCTGATCAGGGTCGAACAAGATGGGTAAAACGCTTGTCTTGAATTGAGTATTACACTTAATCCTAGCGAGTTCAGCATTGGTGATGAAGGGGGTTTTGAGCTGGAGTAAATGACAGCTTTCGGGCGTAGGTTCCAACAGATTTCGCTCTGATCCAATGGTTGTTGTAGCAGAGGTGATGATCGCTTCGCGGATAGAGTCGATAGGCGGATTGGTGACTTGGGCAAATAGCTGTTGAAAGTAGTTATACAACAGCTTCGGTCGATTGGAGAGAACAGGAAGAGGCGTATCTGTACCCATCGCACCAATGGCTTCTACACCATTTTTGCCCATCGGTGAAAGCAACATCCGTAGCTCTTCAAACGTATAGCCAAAGGCCATCTGTCGCTTAGTGACCGCGCTAGGGCTAGTATCTACTTCGGGCGCTTCTTCAAAAGCTTTGTCGTCAGTTGAGCTTAAATCATCAAGAGAAACAAGATTCTCGTCTAGCCAAGTCTGATAAGGTTGCTCAGTTGCAATCTGTTGTTTAATTTCTTCATCTGAAACAATCTTGCCAGCTTTAGTATCAACCAAGAACATTTTGCCGGGTTCTAGTCGACCTTTTTTGACCACATCTTCTGGCGCGACTGGTAGCACGCCTGCTTCAGAGGCCATGATTACCCGGTCGTCTTTAGTGACATAGTAGCGGCCGGGGCGAAGGCCGTTCCTATCTAGGACTGCGCCCATTTGAGTGCCGTCGGTAAAGGCAATTGAAGCCGGACCATCCCAAGGCTCTATCAAACAAGAGTGATATTCGTAAAACGCTTTCTTCTTAGCGTCCATGTTGGCATGGCCAGACCAGGGTTCAGGCACCATCATCATTAGCGCGTGAGGTAGCGATCGCCCACTTAATGCCAATAGCTCTAACGTATTATCAAAGATGGTCGAGTCACTGCCCTGGACGTTGATTAGCGGTCTTGCCTTATCTAGATCTTCGCCGAATAGTTCAGATTCGAACATCGACTGACGGGCGGTCATCCAGTTGATATTACCGCGCAAGGTATTGATTTCACCGTTGTGAGCGATGTATCGGTAAGGGTGTGAACGCTCCCAGCTAGGAAATGTGTTCGTACTAAAGCGAGAATGCACCAAAGCCAACGCACTTTCTATATCAGCGTCGTGCAGATCTAGATAATAGTTACCCACCTGCAAGGGCATTAGCATGCCCTTGTACACAATCGTGCGGCAAGACAAGCTGGCCACATACCAGTAGTTGTCAAGCTCAGTTTTACGAATGTGATGCGATCGCTTGCGGACAACGTATAGCTTCCGCTCCATTGCCAATTCATCAGTATCTGTGGCTAAACTTCCACGACCGATAAATGCCTGCTGTATAAAGGGCTCACTCGCTTGAGCAGTTGGGCCCAAAGACGAATTATCTGTCGGGACGTCGCGCCAGCCCAGCAGCTCCAAGCCCGCTTCTGTAACGGCATTTTCAAATTCTTTTCTACTTTTGGTTCGGACCGCCTCGTCTGGGCTGGCATAGACCATGGCTACGCCGTACTGTCCTGGCGCTGGCAAAGTAATTCCTTCGGCTGCAGCCACCTTCGTCATAAATCGGTGGGGTATCTGGAGCAAGATACCAGCACCGTCGCCCGTGTTAGGCTCAGCGCCGACAGCACCTCGATGATCTAAGTTCAGTAAAATCGTCAGGCCCTGCCGCACAATATCGTGAGAGACTTGCCCCTTCATCTGAACCACAAAGCCAACGCCGCAGGCATCATGCTCATTTTTGGGGTCGTAAAGACCTTGCTGAGTAGGTACTGATGGGCGATTATTCAAGCGGTTTACAATTTGGTCGGAAGGAGCCATCGCAGAAAATCCGAGGGGTAGTATTATCTAGAAAGAAAAAAGTTGGAATCCTTATTGTGTCGCAAAGAACCGCAGACTATGCCTTTGCTTAACAAAAACACTGGAATTACATTACGAAATATTTCTTTAAGTTATGGGGTGATTATCTTTGAACGTTGTCTTTGAACTGGGAGCCGACAAAGGGTCTATACCGCCAAGAATCGCTGAATTACATGGCTGTCTAACTGGCTAGCTTCTCCGGAGTCAACGATGCCCCCCTTTTGCATTGCATAGTAATAGTCCGCCTGCTGAGCAAAGTGCAGATGCTGTTCTACTAGCAGAACAGATACGCCTTTAGTTTCGACAATCTGACGCACTGCGTTTTCAATATCAAGAATGATCGAGGGCTGAATTCCTTCGGTTGGTTCATCAAGCACTAGAAGCTTGGGTCGACCCATCAGCGCGCGGGCAATTGCCAGCTGCTGCTGCTGTCCGCCGCTCAAATCTCCGCCCATCCGAGAAAGCATCTGTTTTAGCACTGGAAATAGCTGCAAGATATCTTCAGGCACTTCCTCGTTTAAAGGATTTCCCTTTTGATTTGCCTTCGCTTCTAAGCCAACAAGAAGATTCTCTTTGACCGTTAGTCTTGGAATAATCTCTCTGCCTTGAGGGACATAGCCAATGCCTAGCTTTGCTCTTTGGTTGGTCGCTAATCCCAAAAGAGAGCGGCCCTGGTAGTTAATCTGACCGCTGCGAGGGGTAAGTAGACCCATCACAGTTTTGAGCAGTGTCGTCTTGCCAACACCATTACGACCTATCAAACAGACCATTTTGCCTTGAGGAATGGTCATATCTACGTTGCGAAGAATGTGGCTTTCTGCGTAGTAAACATTGAGCCCAGAGATCTTCAGCGTTGGCGCGGTAGGTATTGGCTGCTGTCGTAGAAGCGTAGTGGACTGGGTCATGAGTCTGGATCACCTAGATACACTTTGATTACACGCGAATCATTTTGAATTTCATCCATCGTGCCTTCGCATAGCACACTCCCTTCATGAAGCACCGTTACTTTGTTGTGCTGCGCAATCTGCCGAACAAATTCCATATCGTGCTCAATTACAACCACAGCGTGACTTTCGGCCAAAGATAATAACAGCTCTCCTGTTCGCTCGGTTTCTTCGTCCGTGAGCCCTGCTACTGGCTCATCAACTAATAGCAAATCAGGTGACTGAGCAACTAGCATCCCAATCTCTAGCCACTGTTTCTCTCCATGTGAAAGTAGCGCGGCTGGGACATCAGCTTTGGCACTTAGGCCAATAGTATCAATCAAGCCAATAACAGTTCTTGCTTCAGCTTTTGGTGTGGGTTTAAACAATGTTGTCCAGACCGTTTTTTGACGATTGCAAGAAAGCTCTAAATTCTCCCTCGGCGTCAGGTTTAGATACACCCGAGGCGTTTGAAATTTTCGTCCGATCCCAAGACGGGCGATCGCATGCTCGGGTAAAGACTTGATATCTTTTCCTTTAAACAATGCTCGTCCGGTTGTCGGCTGCACTTTCCCCGTAATCACGTCTAGAAAGGTTGTCTTTCCGGCACCGTTCGGACCAATGATCACCCGCAGCCCTCTTTCTGCTAGCGTGAAGTTGAGGCCGTTGATCGCCTTAAAGCCATCAAAGCTGACGGTGACATTATCTATTTCTAACAAAGGGGTTAGTTGACTAGCAGTTGTCATGGCCTGTCTCCTAACTCTACATTCGACTTTGAGGATGGCTTTATGGTCGGATCACTAGTCGGATCACTAGTCGGATCAATCGGGCGAGCAACGGTAGGCTTAGTGTATATCTCAGCTTCTTGTTTCACGGTTTCATCTACTTCTAGGCGAGGGTAGGTGTTGACCCGCTGAGGTTTGCCAAAAAGCGATCGCAAATCATCTGCCGCTTGGTAACGGAACCAACCAATAATGCCATCTGGCAGTACCGTTACCACAATCAAAAATAGTGCTCCCTGGAAAAACAGCCAAATCTCTGGATAGCTTTCACTTAACAGCGCCCGCCCCCAGTTCACTGCTAGCGCGCCGATAATGGCTCCGACTAAAGAAGCGCGGCCACCGACTGCTACCCAGATCACCATCTCGATCGAAAAGGCAATGCTCATATACTGCGGTGAAACGATACCTGATTGCACCGTATAGAGCGCTCCGGCCACCCCTGCAATTCCACCTGAGACAGCAAACACCAGCACTTTAAAGGCGGTCGGATCGTAGCCAGAAAACCGTACCCGGTTCTCATCGTCGCGAATAGCTATCAGCATCCGGCCAAAGCGCCCGCTCGTCAGCCACCGGCACAGTCCGTAGGTCAGCGCTAATAGGACAACCGTGACGCAGTAAAAAGTAAACTGCATACCGTCGCCACCGACCGACTGGCCAAACAGTTCTGTAGTATTGGTCTTGAGCCCATTGGTGCCATTGATCAGCTCTTGCTGCCCATTGAAAAAGTTGAAAAAGACGACTAGCGCTGCTTGCGTCAAAATCGAAAAGTAAACGCCTCGAATACGATTGCGAAAAACTAGATAGCCCAGTAGTCCAGCAATGATTGAGGGAATTACAACAATCGCTATCAGCGTCACCGGAAAAGAGTAAAACGGCCGCCAAAAAGCCGGCAGCTCAGATACCCCGTACAGACTAAAGAAGTCAGGAATGCTGCCTTCGCTCAAGCTTTGCAGCTGTAGATTCATCGCGATCACATATCCGCCGATCGCAAAGAAGATGCCATGACCCAGGCTTAGCAGTCCGGTAAATCCCCAGATTAGATCAATACCTAGTGCAACAATGCTCAAACAAAGAAAGCGACCAAGCAGCCCCAACCGAAAGTTAGAGAGAATTAGCGGAAAGACAACTATCAGAAGAAGGGCGATCGCTACAACTAGTAGCACTTCCCAGCGTCGCTGAATCAGCCGACCCTTTCCCACCTTCGCACCAACCTCAGATACTGATGTATTTGCTTGTGCCATTGTCTACACCTCCGCTGAACGGCCCTTGGGTGGGAACAAACCCGCCGGACGTACCTGTAAGAACACAATGATCAGAGCAAACACCATTACTTTCGCCATGCTTGTTGTTGCAAAAAAGTCAAAGAATGACACAACGAAGCCGTCGCCAGATCCCAATGCCAGCGGAATCGTACCAGAACCTAGCAGGTAGGTCACGATGCCAATTCCCAGCGCTGCAATGACGCTGCCTAGCAGGTTGCCAACGCCGCCTACAACTACCACCATAAAAGCATCCACGATGTAGTTCACGCCTAGGTTTGGGCCAACTGATCCCAATAGCGTCACCGCAAAGCCGGCGATTCCGGCTAGCCCTGAACCCAACGCAAAGGTAACGGCGTCTACCTGCGCAGTCGGAATGCCTAAACAGGCACTCATATCACGGTTTTGAGTCACAGAACGAATGCGTAAGCCCCAGGCTGATTTTTGTAAGAATAAATAGACGCCTAATAGACAGACTGCCGTCAGCGCAATGATAAATAGTCTGGAGGCCGGAAACTGAATCGAGTCGGTCACAGATACGCTACCCTGTAGCCAGCTAGGCGCGGTCACATCTACGTTACGGGCACTGAACCAGGGTTCTGCCAGGGTCTGGTTGCTGTTGAGGCTGCTGCCAAGGAGGAACGCGATCGCCCCCGAAAGCAAAAATAAGCCCGTACTCACTAAATTCCGTCGATGCTCAGCAATGCTAGCGAAGCGAGTAAGCACCCACTTCCCACCAAAAAACAGTCCGCAAAACGCTAGCAAGCCAATCACCATTGACCAGCCTACGCTCCGCACAAACTGCTGCAAGATTAGGCTAACTCCCCAAGTCGCCAATAGCGTCTCTAGCGGTCTGCCATATAGAAATCTGATGACGCCTCGCTCCAGTGCCAGCCCTACTAACGCTGCCACCAAAAAAGACATCGGAATCGCTGCCCAGATGTACCATCCTTGCCAGCCATCTCCTAGCATTTTGAAGCCATTTTGTACCACATAGGTTGTATAGGCTCCTAGCATCATCAGCTCGCCATGGGCCAGGTTAATCACACCCATCAGACCAAACACAATCGCTAGACCTAGCGCCACAATCAACAAAACCGTGCCGATACTTACCCCGTTAAACAGTGTAGTGATCAAGCTATCTATCACAGCAGTTTCTCTAACCTCCTATCCCTTTGACCTACGTTACAAACACGCTCTCATAGAACAGTCCGAGCAAATGCACTCTTTGCTACAGACAAAGTCGCTATAGACAACGCTGCCACAGACAATTCAGCGGCAATCGATAATTCAACGACAACCCAAAAAGAGGTGACAGGTCTTAGCGACCGCCACCTCCTTGCTATCTATTCAACAATCCGTAGGGGCGTAGCATGGTATACCCTTACAGATTGCTGAGTCAACCGGTATGCTGTTTAGACGTGTGTTCCGAATCAAGACCTTAAGTCTAGACTTCTTCAGCCTTGTACTTACCGCCCTTTTCGGGATCAGACCAGTCACAGGCAAAGCCCTTCGTATCCGCAACGTACTGATTCCAGGGAATAGGCTCCAAAGGACCATCGGTAGAAGAGACAATCTCGAATAAGCCATCTTCTCGAACTTCACCAATTCGCACAGTCTTAGAGATATGGTGATTAGGCTGCATGGTTACTAGCCCTTCTGGCGCATCAAACGTCTGACCATAGGCCGCTTCGCGCACAGCCGCGATATCAGTTGTACCTGCTTTTTCTACCGCTTGCGCCCATAGATAGACCATGATGTAGGCCGCCTCCATCGGGTCGTTAGTCACGCGGTCTTCGCCGTACTTGGCCTTGAAGTCTGCGACCCACTTCTCGTTCTCGGGGCTTTCAACGGTTTGGAAGTAGTTCCAAGCGGCATAGTGTCCTTCTAGGAATTCTGGTCCGATCTGGCGGACTTCTTCCTCGGCAACACTGACAGACATCACTGGATACTTATCAGGTTCCATGCCTGCACTCTTCATCTGCTTGAAGAAAGCAACGTTGCTATCGCCGTTCAAGCTATTGAAGATAACTCCCCCATCTGGCAACGCCTGCTGAATCTTCTCAATGATTGGCGTAACTTCTGTATTGCCTAGAGGCAGATAGTCTTCACCAACGGTTGTACCGCCATTAGCTGCTAGCTGCTCTTTGATAATGTTGTTGGCAGTTCGAGGGAAAACATAGTCAGAGCCGACTAGGAAGAACTCTGTTCCTTTATTTTCTAGCAGCCAGTCAACCGCAGGTTCAATCTGCTGATTAGGCGCAGCGCCAGTGTAGAAAATATTCTTGGAGCACTCTTGGCCTTCGTACTGTACGGGGTACCACAGCATGTGGTCCTTTTCTTCAAAGACGGGCAGTACCGCTTTGCGACTAGCTGATGTCCAGCAGCCAAAGACCACCGCAACTTCGTCCTGATCGATTAGCTTTTCAGCTTTTTCTGCAAATGTCGGCCAGTCTGACGCGCCATCTTCCTTGATTGCAACAATCTGTTTTCCCAACAATCCTCCGGCTGCGTTGATCTCTTCGATCGCCATCTCTTCCGCATCTACAACGGTGGTTTCACTGATCGCCATTGTGCCACTCAAAGAGTGCAAAATACCGACTTTGATTGTATCTCCCGAATCAGCTGATGCATCTGCCCCCGCATCAGCAGCAGGCGTATCACCTTCTTCCGGTGTCGAAGCACAAGACTTCAAGAAAACGCTCGCACCCGCAGCGGCGGTGCCGTATACCAAAAACTTACGTCTACCCAGTTTAGCCATCAGCTAATCTCTCTACTCCCTAAAATCACACGTCTAACAGTCTCTGCGCCCTGACAAGCTCTAGGCTTGAGCCAAACAGCAAATCTAACTCAGTCGGAATCAGTCCCTATGAAGAAGCTAGACTAGCTTTCTTCACTAGCTTTCCTCTATATAGTCTTACTGATTTTGAAGGTATCCTATGCTCCGGGTTAGATCACGAGTTGTAGCGTTTGATACAAACTGAGTCACTTGAGTTTCTATGCAGACGTGAATCTGGTCTCGGTGCGTGTGTGGGTCTTTTTATTACTTCTTTGTCATCTGCCTGCTGGCGTTTCTCAAATAGTTGACTAACGTTTCTAAAACAGGAAGTAGCGCTGAGCCATCGGTAACCGGTCGGCAGGTTCGCAAGTTAACAGCTTCCCGTCAACTCTCACTTCGAAAGTCTCTGGCGCTACTTCGATATTAGGCATCACATCGTTCAGCTTTAGATCTGTTTTCTTTAACTGCCTAGTGTCTGACACTGCTCGCAGTCGACTAGACTCTAGCCCTAACTGGGTAGCGATATCGTCTGCCATTGCGGCTTGCGAAACAAAGGTTAACGCCGTACTCGAGATTGCCTTCCCATAGCTGCCGAACATGGGCCGCATATGTACCGGACCAGGGGTTGAAATGCTGGCGTTCGCATCTCCCATTTGCGCCCAGGCAATGAAGCCCCCTTTCACGACAGTCTCTGGTTTCACGCCAAAGAAAGCAGGATCCCATAGGCATAAGTCTGCCAGCTTGCCTTCTTCTACAGAGCCAATGATATCTGAGATGCCGTGGGCGATCGCCGGGTTAATCGTGTACTTCGCCACATACCGCTTCGCCCGGTAGTTATCATGGGTTTCATTAGTATTCTCAGGGCTCGGCAGCAGCCCCTTTTGTACCTTCATCTTGTGCGCCGTCTGCCAAGTGCGCGTAATCACTTCGCCCACTCGGCCCATCGCCTGTGAGTCAGAGGCCATAATGCTAAACGCGCCCATATCGTGCAGCAGATCTTCGGCGGCAATTGTCTCTCTGCGAATGCGAGACTCGGCAAACTTAACATCTTCTGGAATGTTCTTGTCTAGGTGATGGCACACCATCAGCATGTCTTTATGCTCATCAAAGGTATTGATGGTGTAGGGCCGAGTTGGGTTTGTGGACGCGGGCAGTACATTGTTGAGCTTGCAAACTGTGAGAATGTCTGGTGAGTGTCCGCCGCCAGCGCCCTCGGTGTGAAAGGTGTGAATCACTCGATTTTTGAAGGCGGCA
Organism: Synechococcus sp. PCC 7335; assembly: GCF_000155595.1. Lineage (NCBI taxonomy): Bacteria > Bacillati > Cyanobacteriota > Cyanophyceae > Synechococcales > Synechococcaceae > Synechococcus > Synechococcus sp. PCC 7335. The sequence continues at coordinate 1,501,439 of NZ_DS989904.1, forward strand.
ATTGTTGTTTCTACAAAACCAGATTCATTGAGAGAATCGGTGTGGATGGCAACTTGCACATCATACTGATCTGCAACAGAAAGGCAGTTGTCAATTGCGGCAGCGGTCGTTCCCCAATCTTCGTGCAGCTTCAGGCTCATCGCCCCGGCCCTGATCTGTTCGACTAATGCCTGTGGCTGACTGGAATTGCCTTTGCCCATAAAGCCTAGATTTACTGAAAAGGCTTCGGCGGCTTCGAGCATGCGGTGAATATTCCAGGCTCCAGGCGTGCAAGTGGTGGCAAGCGTACCAGTCGCTGGGCCTGTGCCGCCGCCGAGCATTGTAGTAACACCAGAGGCGATCGCCACTTCAATTTGCTGCGGACAAATAAAGTGAATATGCGAATCAATCGCGCCCGCCGTTAGAATCTTGCCTTCTCCAGCGATGATCTCTGTACTCGGTCCGATAATGATGTCAATCTCGTTTTGTGTGTAGGGGTTGCCAGCCTTCCCGATCTTGGCAATCTTCCCATCCTTGATGCCGACATCTGCTTTGACTACGCCCCACCAATCAAGAATTAACGCATTCGTAATCACCGTATCTACCGCGCCGTCCGCTCTCGAAATTGGCGATTGTCCCATGCCATCGCGAATGACCTTACCGCCGCCGAACTTGACTTCGTCGCCGTAGTAGGTACCACCGTATGTAGTCAGATCTTGCTCGACTTCTAGGAATAGTTCGGTGTCGGCTAGGCGAATACGATCGCCCACCGTCGGCCCAAAGGTATCGGCATAGTCACGGCGGCTAATATAATTACTCATCGTTCAAATCTAAGGGGCCAATCAGGAAGTCAGACTTATGCAAACATCTAACCTAGCCTGTACTGTCTCACAACACGATTCGCAACGTTAGATAGATGGGCTACCGACTTTTATAAAATTTACAATGCACATCATCTCTAGAAAAG